>DASYZB010000036.1 GCA_035946615.1 Verrucomicrobiia bacterium | reverse complement strand
CCGACAGATCCGCATCGACTTTGGTCACCACTTGCGGTAGCAGTTGATCCGCCAGGTAGCACTGGCACAAGTTCTCTAGCTTCTGAGTTTTCACACCTTACGAAGCAGAGAAAACCCCCGCGAAGGCAAGCCTTCACGGGGCTTCCTGTTTAAAGCATCAGCGCGGTTTCAGGAATTTCGAGGGGTATTTCCGCTTTCCGTCACAATCTACGACCGCTATCCGCCACCTGAGCCTCGCTTTGCGAGGCCACGCTCAATTCCGTTACGCGGGCGTCTATCCAGTCGCGGCACTTGGGCGCCAGGCCGCATTTGTCGGCAAAATCGTATTTGTCCTGGAAACTATATTGGGGATGTGTAGCGCAGTACGCCCGCGCTTCCTTCTGCAACATCTCGATGACCGGTCCGGCGTTCCATTCCTCGTCGAATGCGCGCGCCCGGTTATAGGCGCGCATCACGGACGGAAGCAACAGGGAGGCCAGGATGCAAAGGATGGCCAGCACACAAAGCAACTCGATCAGGGTCACACCACTTTTGGCGCCCCTCTGGCTTTCGCATCTTAGCGGCTCAGAGGTTTCGGGCTGCAATGTTCTGAGGCTCACACTTCCTTTGACAATGCGGAGCGGGACTCGTCACGTTTTATTCGGTTGAACATCGACGGGATGGACACTGCGCCCGGGATGGGCCCACTCCTGGCTCCCGCACTTCTTTGCACCTGCCCATTGCCACCAAAGCCAAAACCGGCTACCTAATCACGCGATGATACAAGAGTTCTCCGCCTTGGATGGGGCAATCCTGCTGGACAAACCGGCGGGTCCGACTTCCCACGATGTAGTCGATGCCATCCGAAGACAGTTCCGCATTAAAAAGGTCGGCCATTGCGGCACACTCGACCCGGCCGCTACCGGCCTGCTGGTCATCGTCCTGGGACGTGGCACAAAGCTTTCCGAGCGCTTGATGGCCGACGATAAAGTTTATGAGGGCACAATGAAATTTGGCGAAGCCACCGATTCCTATGACGCGGACGGTGAGCTGGTTTCATCACTCCCCGTGCCGCCGCTGACGGTTGAAGACCTCAACAAGTTGGCGGCGGAGTTTGTCGGCGACCTGATGCAGACCCCGCCTATGGTTTCGGCAATCAAAATCGGCGGTGTCCCCCTCTACAAACTGGCCCGCAAAGGGCTGGATGTTCCGCGTGAGCCGCGCCTGGTGCACATTTACCAGTTTCGTTTCAGCTCATATCAGGAGCCGGTGGGCTCTTTCAGGCTGGCTTGCACCAAGGGAACTTACGTGCGCACCGTGGCGCATGAGATGGGCCAAAAAATCGGATGCGGCGCTCATTTGGCCGCTCTTCGGCGCATTACCTCTGGCAAATTCGATGTGGCCTCGGCGCTTCCGTTGGAGGAAGTGCTCAAGCTCTCACCACGCCAGCTTGAAGAACGTGTGATCCCGTTCCTCAAATTGGCTGCCGCCTGACGCGATGCCCATGCGCATCCTCCATGCGGCTAATGAACTGGGACAGGGCCCGCGCAAAGTTTGCCTGGCTATCGGCTTTTTTGACGGCGTGCACCTGGGACATCAGCAGATTCTTCGGCAGACCCTTACCGACGCGCGCCAGCATAATGGGCTGGCGGTGGTCATCACCTTCGATCAGCACCCAAACACGGTCGTTGCTCCCCACCGTGTGCCGCCGCTTATCTATTCCCTCCCCAAAAAATTGCGGGTCATTGAGTCCCTGGGAACGGATGCCTTGCTTCTCATACATTTCGATAAAGTCTTCAGCCGGTTAAGCGCCGAGGAATTCATCCGCACTCTCACACGCGAGTTCGCGCCGACCCGCTGTATATGCGTCGGCGCCAATTTCCTCTTTGGCCACCGGCGGACTGGCAACGTGGACTTGCTGCGCGCGCTGGGAAAGGAGCTGGGTTTTACCGTGCATGGGCTGGCCTCGGTATCATTGGATGGCAAGGCCGTGAGCAGCACCCGGATTCGCGAAAGGATCCTTGCCGGCGACCTGGACGCCGTCAGCCAAATGCTTGGCCGCAGTTATGCCTTGTGCGGAAAAGTGGTGCATGGAGAGGGGCTGGGGAGACAGCTTGGGTTTCCTACGGCCAATATCGATTGCGCCCGCCTGGCCCTGCCGCCCGGGGGCGTTTATGCCGTCCAGGTCCAGGTTGAAGGCAGAATCTATCCCGGAGTGCTCAATATTGGCACCCGGCCTACGATACAGCAGCCGGTCCCGCAACTCCGCGTGGAAGCGCATCTGTTGGATTTCTCAGGGGACTTGTATGACCAGGAGGTCGAGATCGCCTTCGTCGAAAAGCTCAGAGACGAACAAAAATTTGCCTCGACCCTCGAACTGCGCGCTCAGATTGCCCGGGATATTCTTGAGGCAAAGGCAAAGCTGTGAAGAGTGCTCATTGAACAGATTTTCTGGTTTTCGTGTCCATCGGTGGGTAGAGTGTTAGTCCAATGAATACTGGAATCAGTGCCATTAACGATGCAGTGCAGGAGGCCGGCGCGTTTGTCAGGCCGCTCTTCGGGGAGTTGAGCAAAGTTATTGTGGGACAAACCTATCTGGTCGAGCGGCTGGTCATCGGGCTGTTGGCCAATGGGCATGTCCTGCTCGAAGGCGTTCCCGGCCTGGCCAAGACCCTCTCGGTCAAATCGCTGGCCAATTGCCTGCGCGTCAAATTCTCCCGCCTGCAGTTCACGCCGGACATGCTCCCCGCCGATGTCATCGGCACGCAAATCTATAATCCCCAATCGGGCGCGTTCACCACCCGCAAAGGCCCCATCTTTGCCAACCTCGTGCTGGCCGACGAAATCAACCGCGCGCCGGCCAAGGTACAAAGCGCCTTGCTCGAAGCCATGCAGGAAAAGCAGGTGACGATCGGCGAACAGACCTTCCGGCTCGAAGAGCCTTTCCTGGTGCTGGCAACCCAGAACCCGATCGAGCAGGAGGGCACCTATCCGCTCCCTGAAGCCCAGGTCGATCGCTTCATGCTCAAGCTCAAAATCGGCTACCCCTCCCGCGCCGAGGAGCGGCAAATTCTCGACCTGATGGCGCGCACCTCGGGCGCCCCCCAAGCCCAGCCCGTGGTCGATCCGCAGCAAATCCTTCATGCCCGCGAGGTCATCAACGACATTTACGTGGATGATAAGGTGAAGGATTACATTGTGGACCTGGTCTGCGCCACCCGTGAACCCGAGGCGCACAAAATCGACGTGAAGGACTTCATCCAGCTTGGGGCCTCGCCCCGCGCCACCATCTCACTGACCCTGGCCGCCAAGGCCTTTGCCTTCCTGCGCGGTCGCGGTTACGTCACGCCTCAGGATGTCAAGAGCATCGGCATGGATGTGCTGCGCCATCGCGTCGCCATTACCTACGAGGCCGAGGCGGAGGAAAAGACCAGCGAGACAGTGATTCAAAAGATTTTTGACGAGTTGCCCGTGCCGTGATCCCGCGTGAGATTCTTAAAAAAATAAGGCAGATCGAGCTCCGAACCAACCGGCTCGTTACCGAGACCCTGGCCGGGCAGTACCACAGCGTATTCAAGGGCCAGGGGATGAATTTCGAGGAGGTCCGCGAATACCAGCCCGGCGACGAGGTCCGCTCGATTGACTGGAACGTCACCGCGCGGATGAACCATCCGTTCGTGAAGAAATTCGTCGAGGAGCGCGAGCTGACCCTGATGCTGATGGTGGACGTGAGCGGCTCGGGTTTGTTCGGCTCGCGCGCCCAATCCAAGCGCGAGCTGGCGGCGGAGATCGCTTCGGTGCTGGCCTTTTCTGCCATTCGCAACAACGACAAGGTCGGCCTGATCCTCTTCAGCGACGAAGTCGAGAAGTTCATTCCGCCGCGAAAGGGCCGCCGGCATGTCTTGCGGGTCATTCGCGAAGTGCTTTTCTTCCAACCCCGCCGGCAGGGAACAAACCTCAATGGAGCGCTTGAGTTCCTTTTGCGGGTCACGCCGCACAAGGCAATTGTGGTGGTAGTCTCGGATTTCATCGGGTCACCGGCCAGCGCTGACAGCCGAAGCGGCAAGTTGCGCCCGCAAATCATGCTGCTGGAATCATTGGCCCAGGCCTCCTACCCGATGCTGCGCCATGCCAATCGCCGGCACGACCTGGTGGCCGTTCAGATCGCCGACCCGTATGAATTGGAACTGCCACAACTGGGGCGATTAGTCCTTCAGGACGCCGAGACGGGCGAGATCGTCGAGGTGAACACCGGTGACCCGCGCAAACGGGCGGCCTTTGCCCAGCGGCAAACCCGCGCCCAGGCCGACCTGGGGCGCCTGTTCCGTTCAGCCGGGATCGATGCGATCCAGTTGCGCACCGATCAACCCTATGCCGCCGAGTTGGGCCGGTTTTTTGAAAAACGCGAGAAACGCCGCCTGCGAGGGTAACCCGATGACTCCGATGACCAGATCCATTCCAAACCTCTATAAGACAGTCTGTAGGAGACGACGTAAGGAGTCTCTGATCAGAAATTTCCCCGCGCAGCAGAGGCAGGTGGCAAACAGTTGTTATCAGAGACTCCTTACGTCGTCTCCTACAGCGGGAAATGAGCAGTTCAAAGTATGACCAACGTCTCTCCCCTCATTTTTCCTGGCTTGCAAAGGACTGGCACCAACGACCTGCGCGATATCCGCCCGCCGGTGCCCATCCCCAATTTCTGGCTCTGGGTTTGGGCGGCCCTTGGGGCGCTGGCCTTGGCGGCCGCCGTATTTCTTCTTTGGCGATACTGGCAGAAACGGCGCGCCATGATTCCACCCATCCCGATCATCCCACCCCACGTGCGCGCGCGGCAAAAGCTCGAGCAAGCACTGGCGCTGCTCGGCCAGCCCCGCGAGTTCTGTATCCTGGTCGCCGACACCATCCGTGGTTACTTGGAAGAGCGCTTTCAGTTTCACGCCCCCGAACGCACGACGGAAGAATTCCTGTGTGAATTGCAAGGAACCAATCTCTTGACACCCGATCAGAAGAGCTCGCTTGGCGAGTTTTTGAACCGATGTGACCTTGTCAAATTCGCCCGATATGAGCCGGGCGAGCCCGAGTTGCGCGGCCTCCATGCTTCCGCGTTGCGGCTGGTCGAGGAGACTGAACCGGCGCCCAATGTCCCGGATGTGGAGGTCCGGTCTGCACCGGCCAATGCTGGCGCAGAGCTCGGCGCGCCAAACACTGCGCTGAAATGACATTTGGCCATCCTTATTTTCTAGCGCTGCTGTTGCTGCTGCCTTTGCTGGCCTGGCTGAAGGGCAGGCGGGGCGATCCGCCCGCTTTTGTCTATTCCTCGGTTCAGTTGGTCCGAGGCATTGTCAACATCACCCGCACACGCGCCGGTGGTTTCCTGTCTGCCTTGCGCTGGGTGGCCCTGGCCCTGTTCGTGGTCGCCATGGCCCAGCCGCGCCTCACCAAGAGCGAGACGAAAGTGACAGCCAGCGGCGTCGATATCGTCGTTGCCCTGGACATGTCGGGCAGCATGATCTCCGAGGATTTCGAAGTGCGCGGCCAACGAGTTAACCGGTTCGATATGGCCCGGGCGGTGTTGAAGCAGTTTATCGACAAACGCCCCAACGACCGCATCGGCCTTGTGGTCTTTGCGGCCCAGGCCTTCATTGCCACACCCCTGACACTCGACCATGATTTCCTTCAGGAAAATATCGACCGCCTGAAGATCGGCGACATCGACGAGAACCGGACCGCAATCGGGTCCGCCCTCAGCACCGCCCTGAACCGCCTGCGCGAGGTCAAATCCAAGAGCAAGATCGTCATCCTCATGACCGACGGCCAGAACAATGCCGGCAAAATTGCGCCGCTGACCGCCGCGGAGGCGGCCGAGGCGCTGGGGGTCAAGGTCTATACCATCGGCGTGGGAATGCGCGGGATGGCCCCAATGCCCGTTTACTTCGGCGGCCAGCGGGTCGGCACGCGCACGGAGCCGGTCGATATCGATGAGGATACGCTGCAAAAAATCGCCCAGCGCACCAACGGGCGGTACTATCGAGCCGACAACGCCGAGAAGTTTCTAGCCATCTACAGCGAGATCGATAAGCTGGAAAAAACGGAAAAAGAGGTAAAAAAGTTTTCCCAACATCGGGAGCTGTTTGCCTGGGTGATAACCCCGGGATTAGGCCTGGTCTTGCTCGAGATGCTGCTGCGCCACACCCTCTGGAGGAGGCTGCCATGAACAAAGCAAGTGCGCTCCGGGATGGGAACAAAATCTTACTGCAGGTCTCTGAAATTGGTGACTTGGCATTCGATTAGCCCCTATGCGCTTTGCTCATCCACAAGTTCTTTGGCTGCTGCTGGTCTTTCCTCCGGCGCTGCTCCTGTTTTTTTGGTGGTCCTGGCGCCAGCGCCAGCGGCTGATGACTCAATTTATCCAATCCCGTCTGTTGCCGGGCCTGTTAATGGGCATCTCTGCTGCGCGGCAAAAGATTCGGCTGGCCTGCATTGTCCTGGCAGTGGCTTGTGTGATTGTCGCCCTGGCACGGCCACAATGGGGGTTCACATGGCAGGAAGTCACCCAACGGGGAGTCGATATCGTGGTCGCCATTGATACCTCCAAAAGCATGCTGGCCCAGGACATCGCCCCCAACCGGCTCGAACGCGCGAAACTCGCCGCGCTCGATCTGATGCAACAGGCAAAATCCGATCGGCTCGGCCTGGTGGCCTTTGCCGGAAATGCGTTCCTCGAATGCCCGCTGACGATCGACGACTCAGCCTTTCGCCAGAGTGTCGAGGCGCTCGATGTCGGCGCTATCCCTCAAGGCGGCACCGCCATTGCCGAGGCCATCGACACGGCATCAGCCGCGTTCAAAGAAGGGGATAATCACAAGGTGCTGGTCCTGATGACCGACGGCGAGGACCACGATTCGGGCGCGCTTGAAGCGGCCCAAAAAGCGGCCCAGGCCGGCTTGCGAATTTATACAATCGGCATCGGCACCGCTGAAGGAGAATTGCTCCGCGTTGCCGACGCCCAGGGCCACACCGATTACGTTCGCGACGAACAGGGCAACGTCGTTAAATCGCACCTCAACGAGCGCCTGTTACAGGAAATCGCCGGCGCTTCCCAAGGAGGTTTTTATTTGCCGCTGCGCGGCGCAAAGACCATTGACGCCCTTTACGAGCAGGGGCTATCAAAACTGCCTAAAGGCGAAAATCAGGAGCGGCTTGTGAAACAATACAATGAACGTTACCAATGGCCCTTAGGAGTGGCGGTTCTTCTGTTGGTGGTGGAAGTGCTGCTTCCAGAGCGCAAGCGGGAGGCGCAAACCGCCGGTGGGGCGGCGGTCGCAGCCAGGCCGCTGACTGCCGGGGCGCTGGCTCTTATCCTGTTTCTTGTCTTGCCTCGAGCGGCCCTTGGCTCGCCCGCCAGCGCGTTGCGTGAATATAAATCCGAGAATTATGACCAGGCCCTCAAACAGTACGAGCAGTTGCTCCAACGCCATCCGGATGACCCGCGCCTGCATTTTAATGCCGGCGCCGCCGCTTACAAAAACCACCGGTTCGATCAAGCCGTCAAACAGTTCGACGCGGCAGCGGCATCACCCGATTTAAAGCTCCAGGAATTGGCCTTTTACAATCGCGGCAACTCCCTGTTCCGCCTCGGCGAGCAGAACCCAGACCCCAGCAAGAGGACCGAGGCATGGGAAAAATCGCTCGACGACTACAAACTAAGCCTCGGCCTTAATCCGCAGGACACCGACGCAAAGTTCAATCAGGAGTATGTGAAGAAAAAGCTCGAGGAACTCAAGAAACAGCAACAACAGCAGAACAATTCCAAGCAGAATAAATCGGATAAGCAGGACAAGAATCAGCAGCAGCAACAGAACCAGCAACAGCAGCAGGATCAGAAACAGCAGCAGGATCAGAAACAGCAGCAGGATCAGAAACAGCAGCAGGATCAGAAACAGCAACAGGATCAGAAACAGCAACAGGATCAGAAACAGCAACAGGATCAGAAACAAAACCAACAACAGCAGCAGCAATCAAAGCAGGATCAGTCGCAGCAACAACAGAATTCTCAGCAGAAACAGCAGGAAAAGCAGGCCCAGCACCAGGGAGCCCGGCCCAAGGACCAGAAACAGCAGCAGCCCCAGCCAGGCCAGGAGAAGAATCAGGACGAGAAGGATAAGGACGCCGCCGCCTATGCGGCCGGTCAAATGACTCCCGAACAGGCCCAGCAACTATTGGACTCACAAAAGGGTGAAGAAAAATTGCTCCCCGCCAAGCCCGAGGGCAAACCACTCGATCCAAACCGCCCGATCAAGGACTGGTAGCTCCGCCATGTCTCATCAAGCGGCTTGCCAAATCATTATTCCTATTAACCCCGCCCCGCAGCGCCGGCTGGCGTCGGCGCTACAGAATTAGTCCGGCACCTGCGGGTTGTTTGCTGGCGCACCGCTGAGAGTTAACGCCCCTTGCAAAACCATCCGCCCATTGACCCACGCGGTTGCATTGGCCTGGATGAGGTTGCCGAGCCGGCCACTGACTGCGGCTTCCAGACGAATGACTTCGCCGGGGCCGGCTGTTCCAACGATCTTCATACCACGCAAGGCCGTGAGCTTGAGGTCCGGCAAGGGCTCGATGCTCGGATCGGATTGTGCGACCACTCCGGCCAGTTGCGCGGCGGCCTCGATGAGCAACACCCCGGGAAAGAGCGGGTGGCCGGGGAAATGGCCGCGCAAAAATGGCTCGTCACCACGCACTCGGTATTCACCGGCCCCGCTTCGTCCCGGTTCGAGGCTCACGAGCCGATCGAGAAAGCGGAATTCCGCCCCATGCGGCAGGAAGGTCAAGGCATCTTGCAGAGGATCACGCACGCACTGTGGTTACCGGTTTTTGAGGGGCTCGACCACTTTATAATCAGAGGGGATTTCAGGGGAAAACAGTTGCGGGTCCAACTTGGGATTCAAAACGGGGTTTTTAAAGTCATTGCGCATGGTTGAGCCGTCGGCAAATTGCAGTTCGGTGCCTTTCAAGGAAAAGTCCTGAGTATCAAAATCGATTTTGATTTGGGGCATCATGCGCCGGGCGGCGGCTGATTTGGGCTGCAGGGTTAGCTCGAAAGTGCGGCCCTGCACGCGTTGGCCCAGAATATTATATTGGGATTCCAGTTGAGCCTGGCTCCGGGGAAACCCGGCTTCGAGCAGCGAGAGGGCATCGCGCCAGGGTCCGGTCTGCTGGCCGGTGAGGGGAAATTTTTCAACCCGTTTGAGCCGAGGGTAAATGATCAAGAGTTCCTGCGGCGCGCGCACCGCGACGGTCTGGGCCGGATGCCCCAACTCCCAGCGGAACCGGTTGGGGGCCTCAAACCAGACATGGCCGGTGGCCGTGAGCGGTTGCGTCAGCGATTTTAATGCGCGGGTTTGAACAAAATCAGCCGACCAGGATTGGATATTCGTTTGCGCCGCCAGCCAGGAAGAGAGCAAGGCATTCAAGTCGGCGCCGCGCGCGCCAGCGGCGCCGAAAATCAGAATGAGTGATATAAGGATCGGAGCGTGTTTAGAGAATGATGGCAGACGGCGCCTAAGGGCGCGCGACCTGCAAGACCCGCCCGGAATCCACAAGCCCTGCAGGGCCGGTTCCCTGACCGGGCGCTTTTTAAAAAAGCTTCTGAAAGAACGGAATTGCTTCATAAAAATTCTCCTTGCTGAAGTGTTCCCCGATTTTGCAGGGTCTGCAATGTGTTTTGATGGATACCGCGGCTCCCCTCTCCTCCACGGGAGGAGAGGGGTTGGGGGAGAGGAGGCCGTCTCGCTGGCAGCCGCCAGTCACGGACGCGGCAATGCAAAAACTGCACGGTGCCGCCCCTGACCCTTGTTTTCGAAAGCCCTGAAACATCGAGGACGACGGACGAGGACGAAAACGAGGAGGAAGGGGAACTGGCCATTTTCAAAAAGCGTTTTTGGGCCAAACGGGCACGAAATGGTACCACTGGTCGGCATGCTTTTGGATGAGGGGTTCAAAGGCGCGCATAATTTCCTGGGTGAGTTGCTGGCGCGCCTGGCGGTCTCGGAGTGCCTGGCGCGTGTAAGGAATTTCCGGCAGGATATGCGCCTGGTACTGGCTGCCCGTGCGAGGCAGATAAACGGGCAGCAACGCGCAGCCGGAGGCGCGGGCCAGTTCGGCGGCGGCAACTGACGCCGCAAAGGGTTGTCCGAAAAGGCTCACCTCAATGGCGCTTGGGGTGGGTGGCCGGTCCATCAGCAAGGCCACCGTGGCGCCATTTTCCAGGCGTCGTATGATGTCCACAAACGCCAGAGGATTATCGCCAATCACCAGCGTCTCGATGTTCCAGCGGGCGCGTGAGTCCTGCCGCAGTTTGGTAAAACCGCGTCCGGGCTCGGCGAGTGTCAGGACTTGGAGGGCCACGCCGCGGCGCGTCAGGAGCGGCCCGCCGAATTCCCAATTGCCCAGATGCACCGTCACGACCAGCACACCGCCATGATGGCTCTTGGCCTGGACGAAGTGCTCCCAACCGGTGGTCTCGCCGAAGAGGTCGTCGATTGAAAGGCCCGATTCATAGCGCCACAAATCGGTCACCTTCAGGGCGAATTGTTGAAACAGTCTCTGAGCCGTTCGCTGCGCGGCAGCCCGGTTTCCTTCCAGCACAGGCAGAAGGTTTTGAAGAACTACTTCGCGCCGGCGCCTGGCCAGCATCCAGTAAAGGCCGGCACAGAATCGGCCCAGCCCGGCGCAGGCATTGCGGGGCAAAACCCGAGCGAGTCGCAAACCGAGCCGCCAGATTTCCGGACGATAAAGCGAGGAGGGGGTCGAGACGAGCGGAGTAGCCGAACGAGTTTTGATCGAGACGGCTTCGGGCTGGGCTGTTGTTAAGGCTGGCTTCATCTGCCAGTTTTGGCGATGCGCCACCAGGTTGGGAGCAAAAAGATTGCAATCAGCATATTACTGGCGATGCCAATGGCGCAGACCTGGCCCAGACTGGCCATCCCGGCGTTGCTGGACCAGGCCAGCGAGCCAAAGCCGGCGATAGCCGTGCCGCCGCACAGCAAAAGAGCCCGGCCCACGGCACGATAGGCCAGGACAAGATCGCCCTGATGACGTCGCAACGCCAGTTGCATGAAAATGCTGTAATCCACCCCGGTCCCCAACACCAGCGGAATGGCCATCAGATTGAGCAGGTTCCACGACCAACCCACCAATCGCATCACCGTCAGCAAACATAACCCGCACACCAGCAATACCGCCAGACTGAACGCGATTTCCAAAGCCCGGCGGAAAGCTAGAAGCAGTGAGAGCAACACCAGGACAATCATCGGGGCCAGCACTTTCCACATGTTGGCCTTCACCCGGCCAAAAATGGCGCTGCCCAGCAGTTCCCATCCTGAAAGCCACACATCCTTGTGTGGCAACTCGGATTCCAACGCCTCCATTCGCGCCTGCGGCCCGGTTGGACCTGCATTGGAAATGGGAGTAACCAACCCGAGCACAAAGAAATTCGTGGGAGCGCGAGCGGCGAACTTTTCGAAAATCCATTGGCTCATTGGATTGGTGGGCCAAAATACGCCGGCACTTCGTCCCGCTCGATTCCAAACGTCGAGCATTCTTTCCGTTAAACCGAGCGAACTGGGCGCAAACCCGTTCGTTTCCGCCACGGTGCGCAGCAGTTCACGTTCGCCCGCCAACTTCAGTGCGATTGACCGATTCGCGGCCTGGAATTGGGGTTGTGGCCAGAGCGGAGCCGGGAGCTTGAAATCGGCGATTAAATGGTTCGACACGGCGTTGGCCAGCACGGTTTGGGTTTGATCCAACCTTTGCGCGACGGCTTCGACGCTTGGCCCACCGATAATCAACCAAAGCGCCTCTCGCTTTTGATTGAGCTGGGCCTGGATTTCGGCCACTGCTGCGTAGGCGGCGCTCCCGCGCGGGCGCAACGAATTGGCGGTTGAGTCAATTGCGGGGAGCCCGAACGCCAGGACGATGAGCGTGCAGGTGACGACCGCCCCGGTAATCGTCAGGATCAGCCAAACTCGACTCCGGCTCAGCCGATAGCTGCCCAGGGTATCATCCCCCTCAGTATCCATTCCGGTGTGCTCGCCTTCGGACGGCTGAGGTCCGGCTGTTCGGACCACCGGCTCGTTCCTGGGCTCGTTGCGGCCAGGAAAAAGGGGTGGGAGGAATTCAAAAATCATAATGGTGGCTGCCAGCGCCACGCCCAGTCCGACCAGGGTGCCTAACTGGCCCAACCCAGGCAACCCGCCGAAGTTCAGAACCAGGAAGGCAGTTATGGTGGTGGTGGCCGCCCAGAAAATGCTGGGAGCAATGGCGTGGCGAATTTGGGGAATGGTAAGGTTCGGGTGAGCGAGGGCTTCCTGGTAATGCACGACCGCGTAATCGACAGCCAGCCCCAGCAGGATAGCGGCGAATCCCATGCTGATGACGTTAATCTTGCCGAAGATCAAGCCGCCCAGCGCCAAGGTGCTGCCTAGAATCAGCGCCAATAACGCCAGCAACCATAGCATCGGTTTGACCCTTCTATGGGCCAGCCAAAAGAGCACCGCGATAATGGCTGCCGTTCCGCCAACCGATACCGTAATATCGTGCTGCATCCCGCTGGCTGTTTCCGCCACAAATGCTGGCCGGCCAGTGTAGCCCAGAGTCACAACCCCTGGACCAGGCTGGCGCGCGGCTTGGTTGGCCAACTCGCGCACCGACTCCAGCCATTGCTCGCACTGGCTGTATGTTCGCAACTCAGGACGGGCCTGCACGAAAATGATCCGAAATGTCCCGTCCTTGGAACTGAACATCTCTTCGCCCTGGCCGAACGAGGGGGCCGCGCCCGCGGCGCTTTCGGGCAGCCGGGTCAGGCCAAAGGGGTCGTAGCTCAACCGCGCAATGGTGTCCGGCGAGAGGGAGGTGGCCAACTCGGAACGGGCATCGGCCAGGGTTTCGGCCAATTTGTCCGGAGCCAGCCGGTTTGTCAGCTCATTGAATCTGGCTGGAGGTTGGTTGAACCAGAGATATGCGAGCAACTCGGCCGCTTGCTCCGGGTGCTCCAGCCAGGGCGGCTCCCAGGTGACCGATTCAATCAAATTAGTGTGAGGCCGCAAGCCATCGGCGATCGAACGGGCTGCGCTTTGAGCCTGGTCTGCAGTGGGCGCTTTCACCGTGACAATGAGCTCGCGCGCGTTCGCAAAATATTCCTGGTACAATTTCAACCCCTGCACAACCGCCAGGTTGCTCGGAAGCAAATCGAATACCTCGATGTCAAAGCGGAGCCGCGCCAAACCGAGAGCGATGGGGACCAGGAGAAACAGCCAGAGCCAACGGCCCGGGTGTTTCAGGCTGGGGTGGGGCAAATCAGAGCGGCGCGGGGCGGCGGGGTTCATTGGTTGAAGTACCCCTCGAGAGACTCCTGTGCGGCTGCATTTTCCAAACGCCACCCGTTGGTGTCCTGGCGCCAAATCCAGTTTTCCGGCGGCACTTTGCCCGCAAGGACTCGCGGCAGGTACAGCCAGATTAACCGTTGCGGCGGCTGGCCTTTGCCCGAGTAATGCCGGTTTTGAGGCGGGAACTCCACCTGCCATTGCTTGGGCGTTTCCTGTCCGATGACCAGTGTGAACGGGGCCTTGCTGAACTGCACAAAACCGCTGCCATCAGCCCGGTAGGCCGCCAAAACATCCCCGGCTATCTCTCGCTGGTTGTGCGCCAAATGCCAGACGGCTTGTCCCTGAAGGACCGTCCAGCCGGGCGTCTTCAAGTTGACGGGGGGCAACGGTTCAGGCCGGTTCAGCGTCGCACAACCTGCAGCGCCCAAAAGCAGAAAAGAAACGGAAGCGGCCATAATCCTCATTTTTCCCATAGCTACATCTCCTTACACGGCAGCCGCTTTGCGCTGGTGGTTTTCCTCCGGCCTCTCTTTGGGTGTTGCTTTTTTCACCCTGGCCGGCGGCGCTGACCGGCTGCCCTTCAAAAAAATTTTTGAACACCATCGCCTTATTCTAATCCAAAATTCCCGAAACTGCGTTGCAAAGTTTAGAACAATGCGGTGACAAACACAACGGGCCGAAATTCTGATTTGCAACCGTGTTGAGACCAGATACTCTGCTTGTTTGTTTCGAGCCGGAAACGGAGCAACACCTTTTATGATAAAAGTTCAAAATTTGGCGAAGGTCTTTGGCACCAAACGCGCCGTCGATGGGGTTTCATTCTCCGTGGACCGTGGCGAAGTGCTGGGCTTTCTTGGACCGAACGGGGCTGGCAAATCCACCACCATGCGGATGATTACCGGGTTTATTCCGCCATCGGCGGGCACGGTATCGGTTGGGGGTTTCGATGTCGTCGAGCAACCCATCCCGGCGCGGCGCCTTATCGGGTACCTGCCGGAAAACGCCCCCGCCTACACTGATATGACTGTTCACGGGTTCCTGAACTTTGCGGCCGAAATCCGGGGCTTGCGCGGCGAGGCCAAGCGCAAGGCCATCCAGCGCGTCGTGGAAATGTGTTTCCTGGAGCCGGTACTGCACCAGAGTGTCGAGACACTGTCCAAAGGCTTTCGCCATCGGACGTGCTTCGCCCAATCTATCATTCACGACCCCGATGTGCTGGTTCTGGACGAACCCACCGATGGGTTGGACCCCAATCAAAAACACGAGGTCCGCCAGTTGATTCGCACCATGGGCCAGAAGAAGGCGATTATCTTTTCCACACACATTCTTGAAGAAGTCGATGCGGTTTGCTCGCGCGCAATCATCATTGATCGCGGGCGCATCGTCGCCAACGGCACCCCGCACGATCTGCGCCAGAAATCCGAATGGGCGGGGGCGGTCACCCTGCGGGTCACCGGCGTTAATGGAGCGCTGCTCAACCAGCGGCTGGTGCAATTGCCGATTGTAAAACGGGCCTCCATTTTGAAGGAGGACGCCTCTGGGGTCACGGCGCGGATTTTCCCAAAAAACGGAGTCAACGGCGCATTGGCTCATCACATTGCCGATGCGACGCAGGGGTGGCGCATCGAAGAGTTGCACACCGAGGAAGGCCGGCTTGATGAAGTCTTCCGCAATATCACCATGCCGGATACGGCAACGGAGGAGAAGAAATGAATAATGCTTTAGCGAACATAAAAACCATTACCAAACGCGAGTTGGGCGCGTATTTTTCATCACCGCTCGCCTACATATTTATCGTCATTTTCCTGCTGCTATGCGGGTTTTTCACCTTCATGGTCAGCGACTTTTTCAGGCAAGGCGAGGCCTCCCTCTCGGGGAGTTTCTTTTTTTGGCATCCCTGGTTCTACCTGTTTCTGGTCCCGGCAGTCGGCATGCGGCTGTGGGCTGAGGAGCGGCGTGTGGGAACCATCGAGTTGCTTTTGACCATGCCGATTACAGCGTGGCAAGCCATCGTCGGGAAGTTCCTGGCCTCCTGGCTTTTCCTGGCGCTGGCTTTGGTGCTCACGTTTCCGATTGTCCTGACCGTGAATTACCTGGGCTCGCCCGATAACGGGGTGATTCTAGGGGGTTACCTGGGCAGTTGGCTGATGGCGGGGGCGTATCTGGCGGTGAGTTGCATCACTTCGGCCATGACCCGCAACCAGGTTGTCAGCTTCATTATTTCGGTCGTGCTCTGCCTGTTCCTCATCCTGGCGGGATTCACCCCGGTCGTCCGGCTTATGGACGGCTTGGGCCATTCCTGGCAGTGGCTGGTCGATACCATTACCTCGTTCAGTGTTGTCACCCATTTCGACGGGTTCCAGAAGGGCGTGCTCGATTCCCGCGACGTGCTCTTCTTCCTGTCGATTATCATATTCTCGCTCTTCTCCACCAGCGTCATTTTGCGCGGGCACCGGGCGGGTTGATTTGAAAGTACGCGATGAAAAAGAAAACGTTGGAAACCATCCTTTACTCGACGGTCGGCATTGTTGCCATGGCCCTCATCCTGATAGCCTTCAATGTCATTGCCGCCACCGTCAAACAGCGCATCGACCTCACTAAAGACAAGGCCTTCACGCTCTCCTCGGGCACCAAGGCCATTTTGAAGAAGTTGGACGGGCCGGTGACGCTTCGGTTCTATTGCACGCAGGGCCAAACCACTCCCGAGACCGTCTATCTCAAAGGCTACGCCAAACGAGTTGAGGATTTGCTCGATGAGTACCGGCAGGCGGCGGGGGGCAAATTGATAATCGAAAAATACGATCCCGAACCCGATTCCGACGCGGAAGATTCAGCCCGGATGGCGGGCATTGAAGGCCAAACGTTGCGCAACGGGGATCGGTTTTATCTGGGAGTTTCCGTAAGCCGGCTCGATGAAAACCAAAGCATCCCTTTCCTGGACCCCAGCCGCGAGCGCCTGCTCGAATATGACCTCTCCCGCGCCATCTCCCGTGTGATCACACCGGATAAACCGGTCGTCGGCATCATGAGCGCCATGCCCATCTTTGGCATGCAGGCCAATCCGATGATGGCGCGCATGGGCCAGCAGGCCCAGCAGCCCTGGGTCATCGTTAACGAGTTAAAAGAGGACTATACGGTCAAGCAGGTCCCCATGGACTCGGACAAAATCGACGACGATGTCAAAGTCCTCATGGTAGTCCATCCTCGCGAAATTTCAGATAAGGCCCAATTCGCCATTGACCAATTTGTCCTGCGCGGTGGCAAACTGATTGCCTTTCTGGACCCGTTGCCCATGGTCGATTCCCGCGAGCAGAACGAAATGCTCGGGAGCATCCCCAATAGCGGTTCGAGTCTGGACAAACTTCTCAAGGCCTGGGGTCTTTCCTTTGATACAACCAAAGTCGTTGCCGACATGAATTACAAAATGCAACTGGGCGGTCGTAATGGCCAACCCCAGGACGCCCCGGCGGTGCTCTCGGTCGCCAGCGATGGCATCAACAAAGACGACGTGGTAACCAGCCAGATTGACAATCTCTGGCTCCCCTACGCCGGGGCCTTTGTCGGCACGCCCATGCCGGGCATAAAGGAAACCGTCTTGCTCAAGAGCACCAAGGACTCCCAGCTTGTCGATGGGTTCATGGCCAATCTTTCCGGCGAAAACGTCATGAAAGACTTTAAGCCTTCCGGGACCGAATACGCGCTGGCTGTGAGGCTGACTGGAAAATTCAAAACGGCTTTTCCTAACGGCAAACCCGAGGACAAGAAGGATGACGAAAAAAAGGATGCCGGCACGAAGGCCAACGATGCCAAAGTGGCCGAGAAAGCACCGGACAATTCGCTCAAAGAAAGTTCCCAGAACACTACTGTTATTCTGGTAGGCGACGCCGATATGCTCTATGACCGGGTGGCCCTGCAGCCCATTTCGACCCTCTTTGGCACCGCTTACGCCGCCGCCAACGGCAACCTGAGTTTCGCCCAGAACGCCGTCGAACAATTGACTGGAGACAACAACCTCATCGCCGTCCGCAGCCGCGCCACGCTCAACCGGCCCTTCACAAAAATCCGCGCGATGGAAGCAGCGGCCAACGAGAAGTTTCAGAGTGAGATCAAACAGCTCGAAGACTCCGCCTCCCAGGCCCAGACCAAGATTAACGAACTGCAACAGCAGAAGAAGGACAAGGACCAGCGCTTTATCCTTTCCCCTGAGCAGAGCGCCGAACTCGCCAAGCTCCGCAAGGAGGAGCTCGATACGCGCAAACACCTCAAGCAAGTCCAGAAAGACCTTCGCCGCGAGGTCGTCGCGCTGCAGACCCGGGTCACCTGGCTCAACATAGCCGCTATGCCCCTGCTGGTCAGCGTCTCCGGGCTTTCTCTCGCATTTTTGAAACGCAAACGCACTTCGGCAAAATGAATCGCAAACAATTAACTCTTCTCCTGTTCTTACTGATCGTTGTGGGTATCGGTGGGTTGCTGGTCTATACCCGGCAGAATGATTTCGCCAATACCGGCGACTCCGCCCTGGGCAAAAAGCTGGTCGGCAATCTACCGGTCAACGACATCGCCCATATCTCCCTGAGCCAGGACACCAATGAATTGAATCTTGTCAAAAAGGATGGCCTGTGGCGCGTGCGCGAGCGCAACGATTACCCCGCCAATTACTCCCAGATCACCGAGTTCCTGCTGAAGCTGGCCGATTTAAAGATCGTTCAAAGCGAGGAGGTCGGCCCCTCACAGTTGCCCAGGCTCGCCCTGGTGCCGGGACATGGAACCAACGCCGCCCTGGTGGTCGAGTTCAAAGACCAGAATGAGAAGCCCATTCAGTCGCTGTTGCTGGGCAAGCAACATATGCAGAAGTCCAGCCGGCCATCCCCAATGGGCGACATGGGCGAGGGCGGCTGGCCCGATGGCCGCTATGTCAAAGTCGGCGCCAAATCCGGTACGGTGGACCTGGTCTCCGAACCCTTCTCCAACATCGAGCCCAAACCCGACCAGTGGCTCAACAAGGACTTTTTCAAAGTCGATAAAATCCGCGCCATTAGCGTGAATTACCCGGTCGCAACAAACTCCTGGAAGGTAACGCGCGACGCCGAGACTGCTGAATGGAAGCTGGCTGACGCCAAACCGGGCGAGCAACTCGACAGCTCGAAAACCTCCGGGCTGGCCAATCCGCTCAGTTCGCCGAGCTTTTCGGATGTCGATAGCGCGTTGAAACCGAATCAACTCGATAAACCCACCGTGATCACGCTCAACACCTTCGATAACTTCACCTACACCCTCGACGTGGGCCAGAAAACCAATGACAATTATCCTCTGGCTGTCTCTGTGGCGGCCGACCTCCCCAAAGAACGAACACCCGGCAAGGATGAAAAGCCCGCCGATAAGGCTCGACTGGACAAGGAATTTAAGGACAACCAAACCAAGCTCGAAGACAAACTGGCGCAGGAAAAGGCCTATGGCAATTGGGTCTATCTGGTCTCAAGCTGGACCCTCGATCCACTCCTCAAGGAACGCTCTCAGCTCCTGGTCGAAAAGAAAGACGAGCCTAAGAAAGAGAACAAGGTCGCCGGCCCTTCGACTGCTCTCAAACCTCTGGGCTCTCTTTCCGACGCCGCTACCAACGCGGGCCCAACCGCTGCCAGGGCAAACTAAGCCTTGGTGCTACGGTCCAGATAAGCCCGAACCAGAGGCGTCACGAGCGAAGGGGGCTCATCTCCGCCTGAGCCGCGCCCACCGCTCAGCCAAAAGCGCCTCAACCGTCGGTCTATATTTTTTCGATTACTGCAAGGAGCCTTGGAAACGCAAAATCACCGGGGGGATAGCCATACTCTGGATTTAGATTTAGCCTCCACCTTTGTTTGCATTCCCATGTTGTTGCTGGTTACATTGCTGCGTCTTGAATAATGAGCTTTTACGACCAACTCAAGTTTGATCCCGCCGGCTTGATCCCGGCTATCATCCAGGACCACGCCTCAGGCCGCGTTTTGATGATGGCCTGGATGAACCGGGCTTCGCTGGAAAAAACCATCCAGACAGGCAAGACGCATTTCTGGAGCCGTTCGAGGCAAAAATTCTGGATGAAAGGCGAGAGCAGCGGGCACACCCAGGCCGTTAAGGACATTGCGTTCGATTGCGACGGAGACACGCTTCTGATCCAGGTCGAGCAGGTCGGCGCCGCCTGTCATGAAGGCTATCGCTCCTGCTTCTTCCGCTCAGCCCGAAACGGCGCAGAGGAACTCCAGGTCACCGAATCACGGCTCCAGACACCTGAACAGATTTATGGCAAGAAATAATGGATGATCTCGTTCCATTCGCTGGCCGCGCTTATTGGCTGATGTTGCTGCTGCTCCTGAGCGCGCGGGCCATGGACTTTCTCAGCACGTGGGTCGCCACGCCCAACCTGGTCCTGGAAGGCAATCCCCTGGCTAAAAAACTGGGTTGGAGATGGGGCATCCCCCTGAACCTGGCCATGTGCCTGGTGTTGGCCTTCTGGCCGCTGCCGGCCATTGTGATTAGCACCACCAGCGTCCTGGTTGCGGCGCGCAACTTTCAATCGGCCTGGCTCATGCGCTCGCTGGGCGAGCACGGCTACCGCGAGTGGCACGTAGAACGGGTTCAGGACGCCAGCATCACTCTTTACTTGTTTTGTCTTTTTGCCCAAACAGCCCTGACCGGCGCGGTGGGCGGCGCGATAATTTACTTCAGCAGCGCTCAACCCCAGCCGTCGCCGGTCCTGCAGGCGATTGGCTTGGGCATTGTGGCCTATGCTCTGGCGGTCGCTTTCTACACCTTGCTGGGCATGATTCGCCTGCGTCGCTCGGCAAAAGCCAGCCTCCGCAGCCTGGTCGCTGGCCGCCTGCCTGAGAGTGCCTCGGCCGCCCCACTGGTGGCCAAAAGGGTACCCGATGAGTTACTCTCCTAACCTGGTCGAGTTCCTGAAACTCAAAGAGCGGGGCAATGTCCTTCCCGTCACCCGGCGGCTACTGGCCGACACCGAAACCCCTCTTTCTGCTTACCGCAAAATCCGCGGGCCGGGGGAATCATTCCTCTTCGAGTCCGTCGAAGGCGGCGAGCACCTGGGGCGCTATTCGTTTGTGGGCTGCAATCCGCGGGCTGTGGTGCGCCAAATGAAAAACCGCGTCGATGTGCTCAAGAATGGAAAAGTGGTGTCGAGCCACGAAATTTCCTCCGGGAGGAAGCCGGATTCTGGCGCGGCGGCTCTTGCGCTCGCAACCGGCGATGGGGCGGCGCCCGCTCAGGTCAGAGACGGATTGGAAGTTGTCCAGCGCCTGATGCAGGCCTACCGCCCCGTCACGCTGCCCGGTCTGCCCCGTTTTACCGGAGGGGCTGTCGGGTTTATTGGCTACGAGTTTATCCATGATGTCGAGCCGGTTGTGCCACGACCGGCAAGGGATGAGGTCCAAACTCCCGTCCTGTACTTTTTGATTGCAGACCAACTCCTCATTTTCGATCGCGTGGCCCAGACCATCACCGTGCTCGTCAACGCCATCCTCGAAGACGCCCCCACCGCCGAAGAAGCTTACGAAAACGCGGTCGCCGAAATCGAACGCCTGATTGCCCTGCTCGAACAACCTATCGAACACCGGCCCGTCAGTGTGCCTGATGATGTGCCCTCGTTGCCTGTTGAATCGAATGTGCCGAAAGAAAAGTTTTTGGCAAACGTCCTCAAGGCCAAGGAATACATCACCTCGGGTGACATCATCCAGGTGGTGGGCTCGCAGCGCCTTTCCATCCCTCTCAAAGCCGGCCCCCTGGATGTTTATCGCGCCGCCCGGTCCATTAACCCCTCACCTTACATGTTCCTGCTCGATTTGGAGGGGTTCTCGCTCGTAGGCGCCTCCCCGGAGATTCATGTCCGATGCGAAGAAGGGCGGGTGGAAATACGCCCAATAGCCGGCACCCGCCGGCGGGGCGCGACGGCGGTGGAAGACCAGGCGCTCGAAAAGGAATTGCTGGCGGACCCCAAGGAGCGGGCCGAGCACGTGATGCTGGTGGACCTGGCCCGCAACGACCTGGGGCGGGTTTGCCAATTCGGCAGCGTTCAGGTCAAAGACCTGATGATCATCGAGCACTACAGCCATGTCATGCACATCGTCTCCCAGGTCGAGGGCCGCCTGTCCCCGGACAAAACGCCTTACGACCTCATGCGCGCCACGTTCCCTGCCGGCACCTTGAGCGGGGCACCCAAAATTCGCGCGATGCAGATCATCTCGGAACTCGAACAGACCGCGCGTGGGCCCTATGGGGGATGCGTCGGTTACTTCTCCTTTAGCGGCAACCTGGATTGCTGCATCACCATCCGCACCGCCTTGCTCAAGGACGGCATGGCCTACGTCCAGGCCGGCGGCGGCTGGGTCAACGACTCGACCCCCGAGGGCGAATACCAGGAGACCCTCAATAAAGCCAAGGCTATGCTCAAGGCCGTCGCCATGGCCGAGGGCTTTGCCCCGCAATAAAAGTGTTGTGTTGCGCGGGTAAAATCCTACTTTCGATTCGCAGGAAATGAAAACGTTCGCCGAACTGAATTTCCCCGGGCGCCTGGTTGCGGTGGAAGGTCTGGATGGCTCGGGCAAATCGACCCAAATCTACTTGCTCAAGCGCTGGTTGGAATTGCAGGGACTAAGGGTTTATCTAAGCGAATGGAATTCGTCGGAGTTGGTCAAGGCCGCCACCAGCAAAGGCAAGAAACGCGAGTTGCTGACCCCAACCACCTTTAGTCTCATTCATGCCACCGATTTCGCCGACCGCTACGAACGCCACCTGGTCCCCCTCCTGCGCGCCGGCTACCTGGTTCTGTGCGATCGTTACATCTTTACCGCCTTCGCCCGCGATGTCGTGCGCGGCTGTCCCCCCGAGTGGGTGCGCGGCCTCTACAACTTCGCCGCGCTCCCTGACCTGACGTTCTTTTTCAAGGCCGACCTGGATGTCTCGCTCAAACGCATCCTGGATGGCCGGCCGCAGTTAAAATACTTCGAAGCGGGCATGGACCTGCGCCTCTCGACCGATCCCTACGAGAGTTTCCGGATGTTCCAGGGACGCATGCTCGAGCAATACCTGGCCATGAGCACCGAGTTTAACTTCCTGGTAATCGACGCCAACCAAGTCGTCGAAAAGCAACAAACCCTCGTTCGCGAATTGGTCGCTCATAAAATCGACTTGTCCAAGTTCATGCGAGCTGAGCAGTTGCCCCAAAAAACGCAGGTCCCGCCTGCCAAATCCAGAACCACACCCCTTCGCGCGCTGACAACCCAGGAACCAGTCCCGTGAGGCACGGTCCCCAAAACGAGATCATAGTGCCGCGGCAGACCCCGCGCCGCTTTTACGGCCATGGCATTCCCAAAGTCGAACTTGAACTGCTGGCCGGGCGCATGATTGTCGTTGAAGGGGCCGATGGTTCCGGGCGTTCGACCCAAATTGCCCGGCTGGTCGAATGGCTCGAAGGCAGCGGCCATGCAACCGTCCAGGTTGGCCTCAAGCGCTCGACACTCGTCAGCGAGGAACTGGAGCAGGCGCAGCAGGGCAACATCCTGAGCCGGACAACGCTGAGTTTATTCTACGCGACCGATTTTGCCGATCAGCTCGAAAACATCATCCTGCCCTCCCTGAAGGCGGGCTTTATCGTTCTGGCAGACCGTTATATCTACACCTTGATGGCGCGCGATATGGTGCGGGGGATGGACGAGGGTTGGTTGAAAAACCTCTACGGCATCGCCCTCGAACCCGATGCGGTCTTCTACCTCAATGTGGCCCCTGAGGAATTGGTTCAGCGCAACTTTGCTAAAAACACCGCCCTGGATTACTGGGAAAGCGGAATGGACCTGGGCCTTTCGCGAGACATGTTCGACAGCTTTATGAAGTACCAGGGCGCAATGCAAAAGACATTCCGCTACTTGCAGACCACCTACGGCTTTAGCATTATCGATGGCATGCGCTCCGCCGACGCCGTCAATGCCGAATTGAGAAAGAAGATCGGCCCGGTCCTGGCGGGGAATTGATCGCCGGCGGATTGGCGCGGCCAAATCGGGCAAGCTTTACCGTGAAATCAGAAAGCGGATTTTGATGGCCGAAGCAACCTCCAAAGCGGAGTACCTGGTGGGCGTTGACCTGGGGGGGACGAAAATCCTTACCGGCGTTTTCAATCGCTCCCTTGAATGCGTCGGGTTGTCCAAGCTTAGCACCAAATCCCAGCGCGGAGTGGACCGGGTCATCGAGCGGATTGCCCGTTGCGTTCAGGACGCCATAGATGAGGCTGACCTGAGCCTCAAGCAGGTCGCCGGCCTGGGCATCGGCGCGCCCGGCGCCGTCGATTTCGACTCCGGTACCGTCATCTTCGCCCCAAACCTCGATGGCTGGAAGGATGTTCCCTTGAAAAAGGGCCTCGAAAAAATCCTCGAGGTCCCCGTATTCGTGGAGAACGATTGCAACATCGCCGCCTTGGGCGTTTACGTCGCCGAACTCAAATCCAAACCGCGCAGCATGGTGGGCATTTTCGTCGGCACCGGTATTGGCGGGGGCGTTATCATCAATGGGGAGCTCTACAGCGGTTTTGGCCACACGGCGGGCGAGGTCGGCCACATGGTCATCGAGGTCAACGGCCCCAAATGCGGTTGCGGCAACAAAGGGTGTTTCGAGGCCCTGGCCAGCCGGACCGCTATTTTCCAGCAAATCAAAGCCGGCATCAAGGAAGGCCAGAAGACGATCCTCACCGAGATGCTGGGCGAAGGCCTCGAAGACCTCCGCAGCGGCGATCTGCGCAAGGCTATCCGCCGGGGAGATAAATTCGTGGATCGAATTGTGGAAGGGGCCGCCGAGTACATCGGCGTGGCGACGGCCAACTTGGTCAATATCCTCAACCCGGAGGTGCTGGTCCTGGGGGGCGGAGTCATCGAAGCACTCGCTGATGAAATGATGAGCGTCATCATTGAAACCACCAGAGATTACGCCATGCCCGGCGCCATGAAAGGCGTCGAGATTGTCGCCTCCAAATTGGGAGACACCGCCGGCATCACCGGAGCGGCCGTGCTGGCGCGCCGTGAAACAAAATAAAAAAACCGGGCTAGTCAGTCAGGGGGTGACCGAAGAGCCCGGGGAATTTTCGAATTAAGTACAACAGTAGGATTACGGAGAACATCGGCCCTGGTCTGTACCCGGAACCAGGCCCGAAATCACTTTGGGCTGACAAAGAACAATTCAACCATGCCCGAAAAATTCTAAGGCGTATCTGCCTACAATAAATCATTGAGTCTAATTCCTGTCAACGTGTTTCTCATAGGTATTAACCTAAGTAAAGCATCCTATAAGCAACACCGACATAACCCCTCTTTTTCTGGCTTACTATTCATTCTGACAAACCCCGATTCAACTTTATTCAAATAAATAATTGTTGGGAGCTGGTTTCGGGTAGTTTGACCCTTGTTTTGTAAGGGTTTTACCTACTTGACGACTCCGGAGTGAAGCTTTGGAGCTGTATCCCGGCTGGTCTTATTGAGTTTTTGCCGTTTGGGTTCCTTTCTTTTTTATCGCGGGCGGCGCTCGGCTCCCGTAAGGTGAAACCAGTTCAAATTGTTCCAAAGCTGTAAGCGGGGGGGCAGAGCTTGATTCGACGCGATTATATTCTCCGAATGCTCCAGGAGTTTTTTGAGGTCCTGTCCAGGATGAAGGCGCTCAAGAAAGACCAACTCTGGGACGAGGCAGCCGCTGCGCTCGATGCAGAGTTCCGGAGGCTCCTGGAGTCAGATGCCTCGAGCCTGATTCAGTTGAGCCAGACTGAGCTGCTGGCGCTTCTGATTCGCGGTGAAACAACCCAGTCGGCGCGTCAGAAAACCCTCATGGTAACCGCCCTGTTGAAGGAAGCCGGTGACATCGCGACTGGCCAGGAGCGCCCGGCAGAAGCCCGCGCCCTTTATTTGAAGGGCCTGCACCTGTTGCTCAATGACCTGGCGCTGGGCGAGCCGTCCGACCGCGCCGAGTTTGTGCCTGGAGTGGATGTCTTCGCGGGCGCGCTGGCGGATGCACCCTTGCCAATCCCCACACAGGCCCTGCTGATGCAGCACTACGAACGCACCGGCGGATTCGCCAAGGCCGAGGATGCCCTTTTTGCCATCGTCGAAGCGGCTCCGGACCATCCCGGTCTGCTGGACTTTGGGACTGCCTTTTACCAGCGACTGGAGAACCAAAGCGACGCGGCCCTGAGCGCCGGAAATCTGCCGAGGGAAGAGATTCAAACTGGCCTGGCGGAGTTTGAAACCAGGGTGAAGCAACTATCACCAGATGCCCGGAAGGCTCAATGATTTAACGCGGGCGGTCAAAAGCGTCACGGGTGTGGCGGTAGTTGAGGTGGGCGCTTATTCGTAGCGGAGGGCGTCGATCGGATCGAGCCGGGAGGCCTTTCGGGCAGGATAAAAACCGAAGAAAACGCCCACAACAGCGCTGACCAAAAAAGCGGCGACCACCCACATAATCGGGGTGACGACCGGCCACTGCTTCCAGGCCTCGATGATTTTGGAAGTCCCCATCCCGGTTGCGATCCCGACAATCCCGCCAAAAACACTGAGGGTCACGGCCTCAGTTAAAAACTGCAGCAGAATGTCGTTCCCGCGCGCGCCGATGGCCATGCGGATGCCGATTTCACGGGTGCGTTCGGTAACGCTCACCAGCATGATATTCATAATTCCAATACCCCCCACGACCAGCGACACACACGCAATGGCGGCCAGCAAGTAAGTCATCGTCTGGGATTGGGCCGTGGCCATATCGGCAATCTCCTGCTGATTGCGAACCGTGAAATCATCGTCCTTGCCTGGGGTGATGCGATGGCGTTGGCGCAGCAGATCGATAATCTGTTGCTGAACCGGGTTCAGCAGAGAAGGTTTGGCAGCCTGGACGAGAATGGTGCGCACGTTGGTGGCGCGCTGCACCCGTTTCATCGCGCTGGTGTACGGGACAATGATGAGGTCATCCTGGTCCCAGCCCTGGACTGACAGGCCCTTGGGCAAGAGCATCCCGACAATCGTAAAGGGGACGTTGCGGATGCGGATAATCTGACCAATGGGGTCCTCCCCCGGATAAAGTTGGTCGGCGATGGTTTTGCCAATCACAGCAACTTTGCCGGCGACTCGCACGTCCTGCTCGGTGAATGGCGCCCCAGCGACGACCGGCCAGTGGCGAATGTCGAAATATTCCGGAGCCTCGCCGATGATTTGGGTGAACCAATCCTCGTTGCCGGCTGCGACCTGGGTCGATGTGCGCACTTCGGGACTCATTGCGGTCACTCCGGGAATTTCACGCTCGATGGCCTCGGCGTCTTCAACCGTGAGCGTTCCTGCCCCACCCCATCCGCTGTGAACACCGCCGCGGGTGAAATTGCCTGAAAAGATGAGGATTACGTTTTCGCCCATGCTGGCGATTTGGGCTTCGATTTGCGATTTTGCCCCGTTGCCGATTCCGACCATCGCGATGACGGCGCCCACGCCGATGATCATTCCCAGCATCGTCAGCAAGGTGCGCAGTTTATTGCGGCGCAGGGCGCGCGCGGCGATTTTGAGCGTGGCCAGAATCCGTTTCATACGGTTAATTGAACAGCTTGTTGAGCGTCGCGCAAGCGGCGCAGTTCGATTTCGGCGTTGAGTCTATCCGTCACAGCCACATCGCTGACGATTCGCCCATCGCGCATGATCAGGTTGCGCCGGGTGTAGCGGGCAATGTCCAGTTCGTGGGTGACCATCACGATGGTGATTCCCTGTTCGTTGAGTTTTTGGAAGACCCCCATGATCTCGATGCTGGTCTGGCTGTCGAGATTGCCGGTGGGCTCGTCGGCCAGGAGCAGGGAGGGCTGGTTGACCAGCGCCCGCGCAATGGCCACCCGCTGCTGCTGGCCACCCGAGAGCTGGTTGGGGTGATGGTCCGCTCGATCCGCCAGGCCCACCATCTCGAGGGAACTGACCGCCCGTTCCCGTTGCTCACGCCCGGTCAGGTGGCGGTGCGTGTAGAGCATGGGCAATTCGACATTCTCGAGCGCCGAGGTGCGCGAGAGCAGGTTGAACCCCTGGAAGATAAAGCCGATCTTCTGGTTGCGGATATCTGCCAGCTCATCGCGACCCAATTCAGAAATATCGGTGCCATCGAGCAGATACCGGCCTTTGGTCGGGCGGTCCAGGCACCCAATGATGTTCATCAGCGTCGATTTGCCCGAGCCGCTGGCGCCCATAATGGCGACAAACTCACTGGTGTGGATTTCGGTCGAGACGCCGCGCACTGCGTGTACATCCACTTCACCCGTATGATAGACCTTGTAGATTTCTTCCAATTCAATAACGGTGTTCATGCTGTCAAATGCTGGCAAACGGCCTTGGAACGCGCGGCAGCGCCTTGGACTGTGCCAGTCCCGCGGCGATTTTTTGGAGCACTCGACAGACGTTCCGGCAATAAACTAACCGCCTTCTCCGATGGTGCCGCCTGCCGATTCGGGCGAGGGCTGTTGGCGGACAATGAGCCAGACCACCAGCGCAGCCAGCGCGCAAACAATTGCGCCCGTGCCCACGGCCCATTGGACACCCATAGAATTCGAAAGGGCCCCTGCCTCGAGTCCGCCGATGGGTGTCATCCCGCCAAACACCAGCGCCCAAATACCCATCACCCGCCCCCGCATGGCGTCCGAGGAGCTGGTCTGTAAGAGGGTATTGACGGTCGAGAAGAATAGCAACATGCCCCAGCCTCCCACTTCCAGGAAGACCAGTGCGAGGAAGTAGTTCTTCACGAGGGCCAACAACAGCAGCATGCAGGAAAAAACCATCAGACCCCCAAACACCAACAGGCGCCGATTGGTCTGGCTGCCGATGGTCGCCACGGTGAGGGCCCCCAACAATGCGCCGATTCCATTGGCGCTGAGCAGAAATGCGTATTGCGCCTGGCCAACGTGGAGCACATCCGTGGCATACGCCGGCATCAGCACCGAATAGGACCAGCCAAAAATACCCACAATCGCGAAGAGAATCAGTATCGTGCGCATGCGCCGGTCGCGCCAGACATAGAGGAAACCCTCCCCGGCGTGGGCCCAGGCGGAGCTGGCGCGATGGGGCGGCACGAACCGGGGCAGGCGCATCAGCCAAAGCCCGGCGAGGACGGCCAGGAAGCTGACTCCGTTGAGAAAAAAGCACATCGCCATCCCGGCACGGGCCATGAGGAAACCGGCGACTGAAGGGCCAATCACACGGGCGCCATTGACAATCGAGCTGTTGAGCGAGATGGCGTTCATCAAGTCCTCGCGGCTGGTCATCTCGACCATGAATGCCTGGCGCGCCGGCATATCGAAGGCCATCGCCAGACCGCCTGCGCCCGCCAGCACCAGAATCTCCCAAATCCGTATGCGCCCGCTCCAGACCAGGGCGGCGAAAACGAAGGCAGCGAGCATCATGCTCGTCTGGGTCCACAGAACGATATTGCGTTTGGAATGCCGATCGGCAACCGAACCGCCCCAAATCGAGAAAAGCATCATCGGCGCCGAGGCGACCGCCGCCGTCACCCCCAGGAGCATCTTTGAGCCGGTCAGCTCGTACACCAGCCAACCCTGCGCCGTGTTCTGCACCCAGGAGCCGATTAGAGAGATAAGCTGCCCTCCGAAGAACAGGCGAAAATTCCGATGCCGCAATGCCGTGAATGTCTTGCGCCAGAGCAAATGTCCCAAGACCACGCGACGCGGTTGGCCGGTTACCTCTTCGGGCACACTGGCTATTTCCGAGGGCGCATTCCGGCTTTCGAAAGGCATGCTGCTTTAACCTAGAGGCCCGGGAGCGCTTTTCAAATGTCTTCTCACCGCGCACGGCTAGAACCTGCGAACGAATGGGTTGGATGGCCCGCGGCGCGAATCGGCTGACAAAATAACGCCCGTCACGACCTGATCGCCCTCTTTCAAGCCGGCCAGCACTTCGGTGTTGATCCCGTCGTTGATTCCCACCTTTATTTGGACCGGTTTTGGTTTCGCGCCCTCCGGGTCCTTGGGATCGAAATTGGCCGGCAGCACATAGACCGTCCGGGTGAGAGGCCTGTCGGGTTTGGCGTGCCCTGCGCCTCCGCCTGGCTTGCCACCAGGGCCACCCGGGCCGCTTCCACGACGTTCGCCGCCCGGACCGCCTCCACCTCTTCCGGCGCCCTGGCCCGCCCCACCGCGTCCGCCGGTTGCAGGCGCCGCCTGGGCAGCCGTTTGGGCAACCTCGTTGGTCCATCCTTCCACCGCATCGGGCGGGTGGAAGCGCAAAGCAGCGTTTGGAATGCGCAGGGCCTCCTCGCGCCGCGCCGTGATGATCGAGACGTTTGCCGTCATTCCCGGCAGCAATTTCAGATCGGAATTATGAACCCCAATCACGCAGTCGTAATTAATCACGTTCTGGTTGGTAATGGCCCCATAACGAATCTGGCTGACCTTGCCGTGAAACGTGCGATACGGATAGGCATCGACGCTGAAGTCCACATCCTGGTTAGTGACAACACCTCCAATATCCGCCTCCGAAACCAGGGCGTCGATTTGCATTTTGGTCAGGTCGTTGGCGATCACCGCAATAGTGGGTGTATTAAAACTGGCGGCGACGGTCTGGCCCACGTCAACGGCCCGGGAAATAACAACCCCATCCACAGGGGCGTAAATCGTGCAATAGGAAAGCTGGACCTCGGCATTCTTCAAGATGGCCTCGTCGCTCTGGACCTGGGCCGCGGCCTGCTCCATCTGGGCTTGGGCGATATCATTGTCCGATGCCGAGACCAGCTTATTAGTGTAAAGCTCTGCGGAGCGATGCGCCTGGACTGTGGCCAGCGAGAGGTTCGCCTTGGCATTAGCCAGATCGGCCTTCGCCTTCAGCACGTTTATGTTGTAAGTGGACGGATCGATTTCGGCGATGATCTGGTTGGATTTGACCGTCGAATTGTAATCAATAAAGAGGTGTTTCACTATTCCAGAAATCTGGCTGCCGACCGAAACGTTAATGACCGGAGCCAACTGGCCGGTAGCCGTCACGACCTGCGTCAGGTCGCCCCGTGTGACTGGAGTGCTCTGGTATTGCGCCGGCGCATCGCGCTTGGTTTTAACATACCACCCCACACCGGCCGCTGCTGCCAGCAGCAGCACCACCAACGCCCATCTACCCCAATGAAATCGCTTTGCATTAGCCATATCTATCGCCTGTCTTTTAGCGCCTCTCCAATATGAGACCACGCCACCTGCCCCGAGGTTACCCTATTTCGGGATTCTGTCGATACTTGCGCGCCCCAATCGCCCAATCGACAAAATCGTTAGCGATTTGAGGCGGACCACACTAGGTTGACCAATGTTTATCGCCGGATTGGGGACGGCTGCCCCGCCCCAACGCTACACGCAACTCGAGTGCTGGGAAACCGCCCAGCGCGCCGCCCATTTCCAGCAGTTGAGCCCGCGCTCGCGCGCTATCCTCAGAAAAGTTTTGACTGCCAACAACGGGATTACCACCCGGCACCTGGCTCTCGCCGACCTCACGGAGGCCTTTGACCTAAATCCTGACGCGCTCCAGGCGCGTTTTGTTCAAAATGCCCCGCTTTTGGCGGCCCAGGCCGCCCAGCGCGCTCTCCAGAATGCCGGCGCATCAGCCCGGGACATTGACGCACTGCTCATTAGCACCTGCACAGGGTACTTGTGCCCGGGCTTGACCAGTTATGTCGGCGAGTTGTTGGGATTGCTACCCGAGGTGCTGGCGCTCGATTTGGTGGGCCAGGGTTGCGGGGCCGCGCTCCCCAATCTTCGCGCCGCTGAGGCCCTCCTTGCCGCAGGCCGTTGCCGGCGCGTTTTGTCGATCTGCGTCGAGGTTTGCAGCGCCGCCTTTTTCTGGGATAACGATCCCGGCGTGCTCATCAGCGCCTGTCTGTTCGGCGATGGGGCAGGCGCGGCAGTGCTGGCTAACGAATCCAATGGCCACCGCCGCCTCGAATGGAAAATGGGCGGCTCATTGATTAACCCGGCCGACCGTGACCTCCTGCGTTTTGAGCAACGCGGGGGAATGCTTCGCAATGTCCTTTCTCCCCAGGTGCCCGGCTTGGCAGCGGCCCAGGCGGAACGGGTGTTGGCCTCCGTGTTGGGCCAAGGCCCCTGTCCGCGCGAGGGAATTAATCAATGGTTATTACACCCTGGCGGACGGGACGTTCTGGTGGCGCTTCGGCAGCGCCTCGGCTTGTCAGAGCAGGACACCCGCTGGAGCGCCGCCGTTTTGGCCGAATATGGCAACTTAAGTAGCGCCTCACTCTTTTTCGTGCTGGAAGCCGCTCTGGCCGGGCGGGCGCCGGGCGGCTACTGGTGGATGGCCTCCTTTGGCGCAGGCTTCAGCGGGCATGGGGCACTGCTTCAAGTGGATTGAGCAAGCGAACTGGATTGAGGGGTATTTGTGAAACGCGAGGTCGCACCGGAATTGCTCGATGAACTCCCGCCACAGGATTTGCGGGCCAGGGGTTCGCGAAACGATTTATTGCGAATCAATGCCTGGATGGGAAATGCCAGGACCATTGCAACGGCCTTGTCAACGGCCTTTGATGGAACCAAGCCAGCCACCCTCATCGACCTTGGAGGCGGTGATGGCCGGTTCCTCCTGCAAGTGGCTCGCCGCCTGGGGCCTCAATGGCAAGGCACCATGGCATCATTGGTGGACCGCCAAGGATTGGTCTCGACTGACACGTTCTGCCAATTCAAAAGACTCGGCTGGATACTCGAATTGCGCCAGGCCGATATCTTTGATTGGCTTGGCGAGCATTCTGCATACCCCAACGCCATCATTCTGGCCAACCTGTTCCTTCACCATTTCAGCCCTCATCAGTTGGCCCAACTACTTCGCCTCTCGGCCCGGCGCGCTTCTTTGTTTGCCGCCGTTGAACCGCGACGTTCGCTGATGGGCGTCTTTTTCAGCCGGTTGGTTTTGCTCATCGGATGCAATGCCGTCACTCGTCATGACGCGCCCGTGAGCGTCCGCGCTGGATTTAAGGGACGAGAGCTATCAGCACTCTGGACTTCGGCGACCGCGACCCGCCAGGAGCAGTTCGATACCGCCGGCATACAAATTCATTCCGGCAGTGGCGGTTTTGCCGCCCAACCTAATTTACGGGAGCATTGGACATTCATCGAGCGGTCTGCAGGCTTTTTCTCTCATCTCTTCTTGGCCCGAGCTTCCACGCCACGCGCAGCCAACTTCTCTGCGCATGCCGTCCCCGCGCTGAAATGAAGTCACTCACCATCATTGGTGGAGGGCTGGCCGGCGTGACCCTTGGCATCGGCCTGCGCCAACGGGACGTTCCGGTCACCATCTGGGAAGCAGGCCGCTATCCACGACGTAGAGTTTGCGGCGAATTCGTCAGTGGCCGCGGCCAACAAGTCCTCGAACGCCTTGGTTTGCTCGATTTATTCCAAAAAGCAGGCGCGATTCAGGCCGGCATGGCCGCCTTCTTCCTGGGAAACTCAAGCTCTGCGCCCCGCGCGGTGAGTCCTCCGGCTTTGTGCTTGTCGCGTCTGACCATGGACGCCTTGCTGGCTGGGCACTTTCAAAGCGGTTGCCAGGGCCTGCTGCGCCAAAACGCGCGATGGACCGGGAACACTTCCCAGGAGGGCCTGGTTTGGGCTGCGGGGCGCCGCGCCCAGCCGATCGAAAACGGATGGCGCTGGTTCGGGTTGAAAGCTCACGCCCGAAATGTCCGGTTGCTGGCAGACCTCGAAATGCATGGCCAGGACCACTCTTACGTCGGGTTATGCCGCTTGCCAGGTGGAGAAACCAATGTTTGCGGCCTGTTTCGACGAGCTGCCGGTTCGGATGGACCATCTCCAAGCTGGCAGGATGCCCTGCGTGGGCCGCCTGGCAGCCTGTTGCATGAGCGAATGGCTGGAGCCCTTTTCGACGAAGGCTCCTTCTGCTCGGTGGCAGGGCTCCCTTTGCGCCCTGCCCGTGCCACTGGCCGCCCTGAGTGCCGAATCGGCGACGCCCTGACCATGATCCCGCCTGTCACCGGCAATGGCATGTCCATGGCCTTCGAGGCAGCGGGCCTGGCCATCGAGCCGCTTTGCGCCTACAGCCGCGCGGAACTTTCCTGGTCAGAAGCCAGGCAGGCCCTCGCCCGTGCTTGTGATAACGCCTTCGCCAAACGCCTTGCATGGGCTAAAGTGCTTCAATGGCTCATGTTCTGCCCCGTATTCAAGGGAAGACTTGGCCGCGCGGCCCTCAATTCGGATTGCCTCTGGCGGTTCCTCTTTTCCAGGACCAGATGAGCCAGTTCGACGTTCGATGTTCGACGTTCGGGACCCCAGGAAAGCCAATGACGCTGATGCCTCCGCCTGCTCAGATTGCTCCGCCCGCTCCCCCGCCCCTACTCCGCTTCTCCCTCGAACATGGCGTCCATCGTCACAAACTCCGGCCCGTTCTCCGTGCAGACCGCATACTGCACCGGCTTTTTGCCCCCCATCGAGTAGAGCGTCGCCCCGGCATAATCGCCGTTCCGGTTCATGGCGTAATAGCTAATGTTGAAATTGGGCTTGCCGTCACTGCGCAGCAACCGCTTCTCGATCGTGTTGGCCACCACCCGTTTCAATGCGGCCATGCACGCGTCCTTCGGCGAGGTCCCCGCGCGCATCAACTCCACTACCCAAAATGAATTCAGCGAATACAGATTGGCCTCGCCTCGCCCCGTGGACCCTGCCGCTCCCACATCGCCATCGACGTACAATCCCGCACCAAAAATAGGCGAGTCCCCGACGCGCCCTGGGATTTTCCAGGCCAGCCCGCTGGTCGTCGTGACCCCAGCCAACTCGCCTTTGGCGTTCAGGCCGTTGCAATTGATTGTCCCGTAGAAATGGTTCGGGTCGATCAACCCCTCGGCCACCATCTGCAGGCCCGCCCTGTGCCCGGCCTCGGCCCGCTCCTTTGGGTCCGGGTAATGTTCCGGGTCGGTTCGATGCTTCCAATCGAGCCAGAGCTTGCGGGACTTGTCCGTGTTCAAGTCCTCTTCGATCTTGAACCCGAGATTGCGCGCGAACTGCTGCGCCCCGGCGCCCACCAGCAGCAGGTGGTCCGTCTCTTCCATCACCTTCTTGGCTACCAGCGACGGAGTCCGCACCCCCTCGATGCAGGCAACGGCGCCGGCCTTTTTTGTTGGCCCATGCATGACGGACGCATCCAGTTGCACGACCCCATCGGCATTGGGCAATCCGCCGTAACCGACGCTGGTGTCTTCCGGGTCCAACTCCACGATATTCACCCCCGCCACCACCGCATCGAGCACATCCCCGCCGCGCGTTATCATTTCAAAAGCCTTGGTCACACAGGTCTGCCCGGCGCTATCTTTCGAAATATTCCCGTTGGCGGACGACATCACTAAAGGCCGCGCGCTCTTGCGGACCAGCACCTGCGGCGCCTGGCCTAGAGCCAGTAAAGAGGGGCTGGCCAGCGCTCCAATGCCAGCCGTTGTTACAAAATTACGGCGGTTCATTTGCATATGATTTCCAAGAGCCTGAACCGGAGCCGCCTGGCTTGCAAGAGTCGAATGATTCAATAGTTCAAAAGTTCAAAAGTAGGGACAAACCCGATGGATTGCATGGGAAGGGTGACAGAGGTTTAACCATGTTAGGATGGGCATTAACATTCTTGGTAATCGCCATTATCGCGGCGATCTTTGGTTTCGGTGGCATCGCAGGAACAGCAGCCGGCATTGCGCAGGTGCTATTCTATATCTTCCTGGCCGTCTTTTTGATCTCCGTGATCATGGGCCTGGCCAGGGGACGGCGACCCTAGCCGAAGGTTTTCCTCCCGGCTGAGCCGGAACGATGCATTTGGTTTCCGCGGCGAGCGGGCCGGATTCCCCCTCTCCTCCTTTGGAGGAGAGGGGGCGTGAGCGTCTACCGGCCGCCGCACACTGAAACCGCGCACTGCGCCAGGTTCCCTCTCCCCGTCTGCGAGGAGAGGGTTAGGGAGAGGGGCTGTTCGCTGCTGACGCTTAAGACTTTCCTTGTCGGGCCCAACGGTTCAATGACTCTAATTGGGCTGCGCCGCTCGGGCCACCTTGGCGCTCGTGTCCAGGTGATAGCGCTGATGCATGTAAAGGTCATCAGCCACCTGAAAGATGGCTATGGCATTGTTCTCCAGCTCCCGGTCTGAATCCCCTGGCCGCGTGAGCGGTTTCATTTGCACCCGCTTCGGATCGCCGGAGTAGAATTCAACGGTCTTCATGAGACCCAGCACAACCATTCTCTCACCGCTCAGCATCCCAATGTCCCGATTGTGATTCAGAAACGCGCGCCCATCGCCTAGCCCGCATTTGAGGAGGTCATGCCCAAAAAAGAGCGTCTCATAAGGCCGCCCGATGAGGCCCAGCACCGTGGGCGCCACGTCCAGCGAACAGCCTAACTCCGGAATGCGCGCCGGCTGTTTGACTACCGCAGGGCCGGTAATCACCAGGGGAATTTCATACGAGAAAATAGGTATGCTCTGCTCCCCATACACTCGCGCCCCGTGGTCCGCCACCACGACAAAAATGGTGTTGGTCCAGAACGCCTCATGCCTGGCCTCGCGAAAGAATCTGCCCAGGGCAAAGTCGGCGTATTTGACAGCGTTTTCGCGCCGGCGCTCTTCGGGGTCTTCGGGGATTCGCCCTTTGGGATACGTGTAAGGCTTATGATTCGAAACCGACAGAATCGTTGCAAAAAATGGCCGGCCAGTCTGGGCCAGGGCCCGGAACTCCTCAATCGAGCGGGCGTAGAGGTCTTCATCGCACACACCCCAAATGGTGGTGAACGTGGGATGTTCGAAATGCTTCTCTTCGATAAAGCGGTCGTAGCCGTTGCGCACGGCGAAAGAGCGCATGTCATCAAATAAACCTCGCCCACCGTAAAGAAACAGTGTCGAGTAGCCGTCCCGCTTCAGGATTCGCGCGATGGTTTCGACGTTGTCCGAGAGGTTTCGTTTGACAATCGAATCCCCCGGCAAGGGCGGAAACGATGAAAGAACACCCTCCATCCCACGCACGGTGCGGTTGCCGGAGGCATAAATGTTGGTAAACAAAAGGCTCTCCTGGGTGGCAAGCTTGTCCATCTCCGGGGTGAGGCTCTGATTGGTCCGCCCCAGGCACCCCCAAAACTCCGAGCCGAGGCTCTCTTCGAGGAAAATAACCACATTCAATCGCGGGCGGGTCGAGGCCCCGGCAACACGACGCCGAATGGAATCGCCGGCCTCGACGAACTCCGCGCCTTTTTCAGCCAGCAACTTGCGCGCGCGCTCGTAGGCCTCGCCGCGGCCCATAGTTTTGTAAAAAGCCGAGTAGTCCAGATTATGCGTCCAGGCGGCGTCCACGAGGGACAGCAGATCGTTATTGGCGATCTCATTCAGGCTCCTGTCATTGCTCACCCGAACGCCATTGATGTGAACGGTCGGTAGAAGCAGGGCCGCCACTGCCAGGCCGGCGCCCAAGTGGAGCAAGCGGCCCCTGGCGCTAAACGGGCGTTCCCACAGGCGCGGAAAGAGCTTGCGCGCAACCATCAGCCAAACCAGGGCCAACACCTCGCAAACCCCTAAAACCACGGCCACGTGATACGATTCCCAGATGTTCACGAACACCTCGCGCGGAAACAACACGTAATCGATCGCCACCGTGTTGAACCGCGACCTGAATTCCTCAAAAAAGAAATACTCAACAAACAACAGGAAGATGCCGCCAAACCAGAATACAAACGAAGTTGCCCAGAAGAGCGCCCGATAAAATCTCGATTTTAGGCGCGTCTCGGACCTCACAGCGAGCCAAAACAAAAGCGGCAACGTGAGCAACAGCGCCGTCAGAAAATCGCGCTCCAGTCCAACCAGAAAAGCCAGGGCGTCCTCCGATACCGACAGCCCTGCCGGACGGAAGGCAAAGAACAGGACAAGCCGCAAGGCCAGCCAGCCCACGACCATGGACAGCAGCCAAAAGGCCGCAAATCCGTAGCGCGAGTGCCTCCAGGCAGGAGGCCGGTTCGAGGAATAATCGTTTAAATTCTGCTGCATGAGTGCGGCATAAACTTTATGCGCGAGAGATGATCAAAGAAAGAAGCAACTTTGCGGCACTGCCCTCCGTGCACTCCCTAACGCCGGCTGGCTGTGCTGGAAGTCGGCTGTACCGCTTGCGCGAGCCCGCAGCTTTTCCAACATAATCCTTTTTCTTCCCGCCTCCCGCCCTATCCTATCCCCATGAACGCGGTTGCCCTCGTCACAGGCGCTTCCCGTGGTATCGGACGCGGCGTCGCCCTCGAATTGGCCAGACTCGGCTGCGATTTGGCCATCAATTACGTTGCCAACGCCACCGCCGCCCAGCAAACACGGTCGGACTGCCTCCGCATTGCCAAGGCTGAGGGCAAAATCATCCGGGCCGAAACCTGCCAGGCCGATATTTCAACCGCAGCCGACCGCCTTAAACTGGTCGAGTTTGTCAAAACAGCCTTTGGCCGGATCGACCTTCTCGTTAACAACGCCGGTGTCGCGCCCGAAACCCGCAGCGACATCCTCGATGCCGGTGAAGACAGCTTCGATCGCTTGATGAATGTTAACGTCAAAGGCCCTTATTTCCTCACCCAACTCGTCGCGCGCTGGATGATCGAACAGCGCCGGCCCGGCAGCCCGCCTGCCCCATGCCGGCCCTCTATTGTCACCATCTCCTCTATCAGCGCCTACGCACCCTCGACCAATCGCGGCGACTACTGCATCGCCAAAGCCGCCCTCTCCATGCTCACACCCCTCTACGCCGCGCGCCTCGCCGAGCACGGCATCCATGTGTACGAAATCCGGCCCGGTCTCATTGCCACCGACATGACGGCGCCGGTCAGGGAAAGGTACGACCGCTTGATTGCCGAGGGTCTCACTCCCATTAAGCGGTGGGGTTCCCCCGAAGATGTTGGCAAAGCCGTCGCCGCTATCGCTCAAGGCCTCCTCCCCTTCAGCACCGGCGAGGTCATCAATGTCGATGGCGGCTTCCACCTCAAACGCCTCTAAAACCGAACTTGTTCGGCGACGCTTCCAGACTATTTAAAACGCAGCGGAACCCGCAATGATGTCGATCAGTTGCTCGTCAGTACCGCCGGCGCCAAGAAAGAGCGAGTAAGCGTTCACTTCGGCAACGGTGGGCGCCCGCTGCAGGAAGCGCCAGTAGAAAGTGGCGACCAGGTCCTGCCGGTATTCGGCAGAGCCCAACACCTCGGTGGCAACCTGGGCGGTTGTTGTCCCCGAGTTGAGCTGTTGAAGGAAGAACTGCTGCCCTACAGCGTCCAGTGGCCGGGCAAGGAGATCGATATAGAGCGCTTCGAGAAAACCCGCGTTGCTCCCGTTGCCGCGATTGGTGAAGTACTCCGGTGAACCGGTCAAAAAGGCAATGAGTTTTTCGTCAGTACCTCCATTCTGGAGGAAGTTCACCCCATAACTCAGGTCGTTTGGCTGAGCCGCCCGGTGCAGGAGCTGTTGATACAAGTTCTTAACCAGGTTCTGCAGGTACTCGTCTGTGGTTGTGAGATTGGCCACGACGTTGCTCCGGCTGCCGCCTGTCGCGAGATAATTCAACCAATAGGACTGTGAACCGGCATCCAAAGAACGCCCCAGCAGGTTTTGGTACAGTTGCCCGAGGAAACTGAGATTATCAATCCCCGGCGGGGGCGGGACCGCCACGCGATAGAATGTTTGTCCGTTCGACAATGTGTCTGAGAGTTGGAGGTAGCCCTCGTCGTCGGATTGAGTGGTGGCGAGCGTTCTCCAGGCCGTCAGCATGCCGAGAGTGCCCGCGCTTTCGAGCCTGTAATTCTGGCCGGCAGCGCCCTGGCCGGTGAGCACGAGGGTCCCGGCTCCCACGACATTCAGACCGCCCATCAAGGGCGTCACCTGTTCGCCCACGATGCCAATCTGACCGGTGTTACAACTGCGAATGCCGACCTGGTTCAATCCACCGAGCCGGTTTGTTGGGTCTGCGGCCAAGATGTGAATTTCGTCCCCCGTCAGATTCAGGTTGCCGCCGGTGAAAATAAAGCCGGAACCGCCCGCTCCCGCCGGAGAATCGAACCGCGCAAAAAAGCCGGTTCCCCCGGCCAGCGTGCCGGCGCCAATCAGGTTTCCGGTGAGCGTCAAGCTGCCCGCCCCACCGACAGCGAATGTTCCTGCACCCTGGAATTGAGAATTCAGATAAACCTCGACCCGCACCTGGCTGGCGCCCAGGCCGCTGAAATCCCCGTCCAACGTCAGGGTCCCGCCACTCCCGCCAAGCGACAGCGAGCCCGCCTGGACCCCCAGCACACCATTCACGTCGCCAACGGCATTGAAGGTAAGGCACACATTGGGGGCAAGGAGCCGCAACGGGGTGAACGCAAGGCTTATTCCGCCAACATGGTTAAGGTTTAGATCAACGCCGTCATTGCCACTCGAGCCGATCCCGTTGACCACCAACAGGCCACCATCGGTCTGGAGAGTGCCGTCACCGATGACAACGTGCCGGTTACCAAACATCCCCACCTCCGTGTCTTGGATGATCAGCGCCGAAGGCGGGCTCGAGCTTTGCGCCGTGAAATCGATGGCCGAGATAGCCAGAGGCCTAGGGGCCAATTCGAATAAGCATACGACCCGTTCAATGGTGCAGTTGGTCCCCTGGCAAGTGCAACCGTAGCGGCAAAAGCGCCAGCAGGTCAACCCCGGCCCCATGGTGATAGTGCATACGGTCGAAGTGGGGTTGGTGCAGCCCGGCGGGAAGAGGTCATTGACGTTAAACCAGGAACCGTTTGGAATTTGCTCAGAACTGATGGTGTTGTGATTTTCGTCCGTCACCCGCGCCACGACCGACGTCGCGCCTATCGCGGAGAAATCAACCATAACCATCGCGTTGGGTCCACCCTGATAGGTGCTGGTGCCCAGGAGATGATTGGGGTCGCCCGCGTACGGACCGGTGACGGTGCTGACCATCCCGGTGATGTCATAGTTTGGAAACGGGTCGAAATTCAGCACCAAGGAATCGGCTGCGCCCAGGTTGACATGGAAACCATCCTGACCACTCGGGCCAATATTGGATACCACCATCGAGATAGGGCCGTTGGTGCCGTGAGAGAGATTAAGGTCAGCATTACCCAAAGGCGCCGCAACGACGCCATCCACTATCGACCCCGGCAGCACGGTCACATTAAAGGAACAGGAGGGATTCTCATTGCAGCCGTCGTGGCCCTGGCACAAGACGGTGGTAGTGCCGATCGGAAAGAGACTGCCACTGGGCGGAGTGCAGGTGGTTTGGAAGCAACACAACGGGCAATCTGGAAATACCGTCATTGGCGGAAGAGAGTAATTGACCACCGCGCCGCCCGGGCTGGTGGCATAGACGGTAATGTCAGCCGGGCAAGTCACGCCGTACGGGGCGAAGCCTGGCGGCCAATTGAGCACCAACCAGGTGGGGCCTTCTACTGCCGGATTCCAGCTCTGGCCGCCATTCTGGCTTAATTCCTGTGAAAAGTTATAGAAGCTCTCCACCCGGGAGCTGCCGGTGGCATCCGTTGAGATTCCGGTGCGTCCCAGCGAAGGTTGTGTGAGACTCTGCCTCAAAACCAGGCCCTGAGGCAGAGTGCCTCCCGCGACGGTCCACTGGATGATTTGTGTGTCCAGAAACTGGCGGTCTCCCCAGTCGATGTTGCCATCACCGATAAGCTGGACCACCGCCGCAGCCGGGGCATTATACGAACTAAACGTGTTGCCGCCATCAAGCGAAAGCTGAAGGGACACTTGGCTGCGAAAATCGATTCTATTGGTTTGGCCGGAGGCCGGTGGCTGGATGGACCCGGTGAAGCCGAACCAGGTTTCATTGGAAATAACGAGGATTGCCCCCGTTGGAAGCATAAAGGTCTGTTTCGCGCCTGTGGGTATGACGTACTGGCCGCCACTGGGCGGCTGGTTCGGCGAGGCGACCGAGAGCACCTGGCTGGCGCCCTTCAGGTCAAAATGCAGGGACCCATTGCTGGCTGGTTGCCAGGTCTGGCCCCCATCGCCGCTCACTTCGAGAAACACGTCGAAAAAGCTGGTTATCTGGAACGACCCGTCAGCCAATCCTTGCAATGCAACTTGTCCGTCCGAACTCAGCGTCGGGCTGACCCGTAGGCGCACATTCTGAGACAAATCGCCTCCAGCGATGTCCATTTGTGTAACCTGCGCATCGAACATCTGAGTGGCTCCTTGCCGGATGCCTTGCATGAGCAGTCCAATGAGAGCCGGCACACGCGCCACATTGAAGGTCTGACCTCCATCCTGAGACCATTTCAATTGAACGACACTGTTGAATCGCTGCACTATCGGGAGCGAACTCGGGTCCAACAATGTCAGGTCGATCAGCCCTAAAAAGAAGCCCTGTTGCACATCCTTCACGACAATACCCCCGGGGAAAAGAGCGGACGCTCCGGGTGGACTGGCAAGCTGATCGGCAGGCGGCGGCCACAAAGGCGTAAACTCCGGCACAGGGGTCTGGACAGCCGGGTCCGCGCGCAGTTCCAGATGCACGCTCCCATCACCAGGGGTCCATGTCTGGCCGCCATCAGTGCTCACGTCAAAAAACACGTCCAGCAAACCGATCAGCAGGTTGCCGCCAATGCCGGTTCCCGGCGCGGTTCGAATGGCCGCCTGGCCGCTCGATGGCTGGGTGAGGCTGGCGCGCAACATCACGGCGGGAGGCAGATTGCTTCCCGCAATGTCCAAACGCACTACGCTCAGAGAATAAACCTCCTGGCCCGGAAGCTGGCCGGAGCCATTGTCCTGGATGTTCAGGACGAGTTTGGCCGGAACGCTCGCATGGGGGAACGTCGCTCCGTAGTCTGGAGACCAATCCAATTCGGCCGTGGCAGGCGTTTCGAGTGTCTCACTGCTGCCCGCCGGTGGAGGCACGATGCCGTTGGCAAAGTTGCGGAGGGTAAAATTGCTCACAATAATTCCTCCAACAGTTACGGGACTAAACTGAGCCGGTTCGAGGAACATTGCGCCCGGTGGCGGCAACAAGGGGCGGATGGAGAGAGTTTCCCGTGCCAGCGCCAGGTTGGGCCGCACCTGGACGTTGAAAGAGCAGGTCGAGTGCTCGCCGCATTCGTTGTCGGCGGTCACCGTCACGGTCGTGAGGCCTATCGGAAGCAGGGACCCAGAGGGCGGCGAGTACGCGATGCCAACCGTGCTTGGGGTGAACGGACAATCCCCATATTGGATAAGAAGCGGTGGATAGGTGACCACCGCCCCTTGAGCGCTGGTGGCTAGCACGCTCATATCGCCGGGACAGGTAATCCTTAGCGGCGCTCCGATTGGTGAGGGGGTAAGGGCTGCGGCCGCGGCGCTCGAGGCCGCCGTCCATGTCTGGCCGCCATCCAGGCTCAACTCGGTAAAGACGTCGAAGAAACTGTCCACCTTAAACCCACCACTATTGGGCTGCGGCGTAATACTGAGCCGGCCAGTCGAGGTGAGGGTGGGGCTTTGTCGCAGCATGATTCCCTGGGGCAGGCCGGTTACATTCAACTGCTGCAGGACTGCGTTGTAATAGGAAGTATCACCCCAGTTGATACCGCTTGGAGTGACCAGCATGGTCACGGCCGCCGTGCCGGCGGCATCTGTGTACGAGGCCCCGCCATCCAGCGAGATGCTCAGGTTGACTTGGGCTGTGAAACTTTGGACCAGGGGCTGGCCTGCCGCGGGCGGCGGGGAAGAAGCTGAAAAACCGCCTATGGTGTTGCCTGCTATCAGGACACCGGCCCTTGGACCGGTCTGATAAGCCAACGCCGGCAGGACGTATTGGCCCCCGGGCGTAGGCAGATTCGAGGAGGCAAATTGGCCACGTGGGCTGTTCGGTTGCAGTTGAAGATGGAGTGGACCGTTGTTTGCGGGCGCCCATGTCTGGCCGCCATCGGTGCTCAATTCGAGGAATACATCGAAGAAGCTGCTGAACTGAAAGCTTCCATCGCCGAAGCTCCGCAGCTCGGCCCCGCCATAGGAAGACAAGCTGGGGCTTTCGCGGAACATCAAGGCGGTCCCCGCCACAGTGGCGGAAAAATCCATTTGCGTGATTTCAGCATCGAACAGCCGTGAGGCCGATTCACTGATCTTGGCAAAAGAAAGGCTCATGTTTGCCGTGGTTCGGGTTTGAGTGAAAGTCTTTCCACCATCCACTGAGAGAGCGAAATTGAGAGTTGCGGTGTACGGCAGTATGGTCGGTGTTGTGCCCAGGGCAAGCGCTGTGCCATCGGTGACGGCTGAAAACAGGGTTTGCCGCAACCCTTGGATTACGATTCCGCCTCCAAAGGAAGCACGTTGCACCGCCGGCACCAGAAACCCATCATCGGGAGCAGGAAATAATGGCGTCGATTCGGAGACCAGTGTGCCTTCAGAAGGATTCGCCGGGTCCACCCTCAAATCCAAGTGCTGCGCGGGGGACATCGCCTGCCAAGTCTGGCCTCCATCGGCGCTGAAATCCAGGGAGACATTGAAAAAACTGCTTATCAGAAATCCGGCCGATCCTCCTGGCGCCGGTGTTAAGTTTACTTGGCCCGTGGAGGCCTGGCTGCCGCTTTGGCGGAGCATCAGGTTCCCGGGCAGCGGACCCAGCGGTTTGAACTCCCCAAGCACGGTCGAGTAGCCGTTGCCCGCCCCGGGAATGCCAATGGCCGTAAGGCTCACCGTCAACTCCACCGGAACAGCCACGTGACTGAACGTGCCGCCGCCATTAACGGACAGGTCAAAATCCGCCTGAGCATCGAGCGTTAGCGTCACGCTGGTCCCGGGCGGTGGAGCGGGAACGCTTTCGCTGAATTTCCCCAGCAGCAGGTTGCTCACAATGAGGCCCCCTGCAGGGGTGCCGATCCAGCTCCCAGGCGGCGCCACGTACAACCCTGGTCCGGGCGGCCACTGGTTCGAGGGAAAAAACAGAGCGCGAGAAGGCTGCGATTGGGCATCCGCTTCCACCACCCATACGCCCCAGGCGACCGCGGTAAGAAACAATACCATCGTTGTTTTCATATGCATTAGAAATCGTGGTTGGAACCCTGCGCAAAAGTGGAACCTGTCCTTCTGGGACAGACTCCCGCAGGGCGTTGAAGTGCTCTCAATCATGGCCGCTGCCCCGTCTGCGACAAACCCCCTAGCAAGGCGCGGCTAACGGTGGCGCCACTGCATGTCTAACGACGGGAAAACTGCCTAATAGGTACTATTCGTGGAGCTTAGTGTCAACTGAAACTGATAGATAGAGAGATACGAAGATGTGGGCAAAGAGAAGGCGCTTTGCCTCGCTTTGCCGGCCTTGCCAGGGCCACTCCAAAAGGCACTGCCCACCGGGCTGCGCTAGTTCCCTGCGCCTTTCTTTTGAGCCTGATCAAGCAGGGCTTGGGCGCGTTTGGCGAGGTCAGCATTGGGATTGCCTCGAGCGACTTTCTGCAACGGTTCGATCAGTTTGGGAGCGAGTTTGGCGGCGTCTTTGCCTTTGAGAATGTTTTCGGCAACGGTCACTACAGCATTGCCGGCCTCTTGTGCCGTTTCAGGCTGGTCGATAAACGGATTGATGAGCGCGAGCGACTCCGGCAGGTGAATCCCACCCAGGGCCGCCAGGAGCAGCCTCTTTTCTTCTGCCTTTTCCACCAACTTTGAGACCTCGCGGCACATCACCAGGCGTTGGGCAGCCGGCACATCGGGCTGGGAGGCGAACCGCAGATAGCCGCGCAGGGCTAAAACGTTATCGCCTGCCAAGCCGCCGGACTTGCGGGCCAGGGCCAGCAAGTCAGGGGCGGCATCCGGGGTGGGCCAAAGACTCAGGCTGCGCACGGCGGCCTCATGCACATCCAAATCAGGGTTATTGAGAGATTTGCGAACGGTTCTGAGCGCCTCCGAGCCGCCGATGGAGGTCAATACGCGCAGCAGGGCGCATTGTTTTGCAGAGTTCACCCGCGGCAGCCACGAGACGACGCTGTCAGCGCAGGCATTGGGGTTGGGCGCTTTTGCCGCCAGAGCAATGAGGGCGTGCTCAGCCCCATCGATATCTTCCGCTGAAGCCGTGCGCTCCAGAATCCGAAGAACGGATGGGATTTGGGCCGGCCCGGCCAGCTCGCCCAATTTCTGGAAAGCGGCAACTCGGACTCGCGGTTCGAGGTCCTCGGCCGCCAGAAGGACCTTTGGAATAGCTCCGGTGAGGCGGCGGCGCACGATCAGGTCCATCGCCAGAATGCGGCGGTCGGTCCCCTCGCGGGAAAACATCGCCAGAACGGCGGCATCGGCTTCTTTGCCGGGCAGACCACCCAGGGCCTCCACGGCGGTTTTGGCAACCGCCTCATCGTGGTCGCGAGTCAGCTCGACCAACACAGGCACCGCCAGCGGGTCCGCAATCTCCGGCAGCGCCCGGATAGCAGCCAGCCGCGCGTTCTGTTGGCCCTTCCTGGCCAGATCAAACAGGAACGGCAGCGCCTCGGCGCCGGCGCGTTTGCCCAGGGCCTGACTCAGGACGATTTGCCTGTCGGCGGGCATCTTTCCGAGCTCGGCCCCGAGTGCGGAGGTAATCTCGTGTCCAGGCATTTCCTGCGAGGTGCGGACCGCGGCATCGAACAGGGAAAAATCGTCGCTGCGCAAGGCTTCCAGGAGGAGCGGCAGCCCTTGCTCGCCCCGGGTGAGAATAGCGCCACGCCAGGCGCCGGTGCGGACCTGGTGCGGGGCCGAGGTGGCGCGGAGCCGGTCGTAAATGGCGAGAGCCTGTTTTCTGTGGCCAGTTGCCTCGAAGTTTTCGGCACAACGGAACAGACCTTCACAAATAGCGAGCTGATTCGGAGAGGGGCCCCCTGTCAGCGCTCGTTCCAATGCCTCTGCGGCAGATGAATTGCCGATACTCCCCAGGGCCCGGGCTGCAGCCTGCGCGACATCCGTATCCGAATTGGCCAGCAGTTTGGTGAGCGCCGGCACGGCTTTGGCATCGCGGCGCGCTCCCAAACTTCCTATAACACCGACCAATGGCCTGCCCTGGAGCGTCCCCATGGCCTCACGCAAGACTTTGTCCACGCGCGAGCTGGGAATCGTCTCGAGGCCGTAGCGGGCCATGTGGGACAGCTCCTCATTGGGCAGAAGCGACGCCAAAGAATCAACCGCGTCGCTTGTCCCGATACGAGCCAACTCGCGGCAGGCATCGGCCTTTTCCTTTCGGGACGCATCAGATTTGAGGAGGGCGCTCAGTCGCTTGACCTCCTCCTTGACGGATGGTTCGGCGGAATTGGCCGGCGCCGGAGTCCACGAGGCAAGCAACAAGACGGCTGCCAGCGTCAGATTTAGTCGGATGTTTATCATAACCATTTCCTGCGTTCAGATGATCCACGGTTCCCGCATGGCGCGTGACCTCAGCCGGTTGGCTTCCGCATCGTTCACGAATTCGGCTTTCGCCGGATTGAATTTCAAATCGCGTTTCAGCCACATGCAAATGTTAGCGGCGTGAACGGTGGACATCGAGCGGTACATCACCTCGGGATGGGCTACTGTTAGGCGGCGCGATTTAATGCAGTCGAAGAAATTGCGCACGTGGCTCATGGGCCGCTCCGTACGCGCCATGTAATCCTTGACCAATTTCGAAGAATCCTGCAACAGCGCTGGCGAGGAGACTTCCGGTTTAGGGTAGCCGTCGGCGATGGCGACCCAGCCCTCCTCGCCTTCGTAGCGGACACCACAAGAGCCGTGCCACCACTTGTCTCCGCGGGAAAGGATCATCTCGACGCCATTAGCGAACCGGGTGACCATGCCGTCACCGGTCGGGTTGTTCACATACCCGTATTCGACCGCTGAGGTATTGGCGGCGGAGATGGCGACCTGGCATTGGGCGAACGTGTGGGCGCCCCATTCCCCGATGCAACTCGTGTGGAAATCATAGTAGCCGCGCCACCCACCGCGGGTATAGGCGCTGTTATAGGGGCGCCAGGGGCAGGGACCGAGCCATTGGTCCCAATCCACTTCCTCACGCGGCGGCTCCGGTTCAGCCGCGAGCCAGTCGTACTTCATCTCCGCCGCGTCCCAAGGCGCGATATGGGCGCGCACGGTGTGGACCTTGCCCAATCGGCCAGTGCGCAGGAGTTCATTGGCGACGGTGAAGTTATCTTCACTAAGCCGCTGGGTGCCGGTTTGGTAAACGCGCCCATAGCGTTGCGCTGTTGCCACCACAGCCTGTCCTTCGGCTATTGTCATGCATGAGGGTTTCTCTGAATAGACATCCTTTCCTGCGCGCATCGCCATGATGGAAGCCGAGGCATGCCACCGATCACCCGTGGCTATCAGCAGCGCGTCGATATCCCGCCGTTCGGCCAGGAACTCACGCATATCGCGGTAAGTCGCGCAGTCCTTATTGCCATAGTGTCCGTCGATAATGCGCTTGACGGCTTCGCGTTGCGCGCGTTTGGCGTCGCAAACTGCCACAAACTGAATGTCGCGCTCGGGCAGCATCCAACGAAGGTCGTCGCTTCCGCGGTTGCCAATACCCAAGCCGCCCATCACGATGCGTTCGCTGGGGCGCACAGCCCCGTTGAGGCCAAGCGCCGAGCCCGGGATGATTGCGGGCACAGCCACCACACCGGCAGCCAGCGCCGAGCGCCTCAGAAACTGCCGCCGATTCAAAACGGAGCGGCTCAAGGGCGGCTGGCTGGGATGGGAATGCAATGGGAGTCTCGGCTTAGAGGTCATAGGCCTGAAGAGTTGTGACCGGTCGAACACAGGCTTCACATAGGGATTCAACTCCAAACCCAAGGCCAAGGACAAGCCTTTTGTCGTAATGTTCTGTTCTTGCGTCGCCTAATGCCTCAGTGACTGCGGGGCTGCCGGCTGAAGCCGGCGTTCCGGACGCGCGGAACGCCGCCTTTAGGCGGCAGCGCCCCGCCGTCACTAACCGATTACTGCGTCGCTTAAATTGGCGTTGCGCCTGCCGGTACAGCAACGTATTGTCTTGCCCGAAATCCGTTATTCTCCCGGCAGAGCGATAGTTGTAGGGGCATGAAATCGAAAAGAGCGCGTGATGGACAAAGGAAAGCGGCCAAAGGGGCGCTGCCATCGGGCTCCCCCCCAACTGCTCCAGCACCCAAGTTAAAGTTGAGGATACCCCCGATACTGCTCGAAGGAGATGAACCGAACGTGGCCACTTTGAGCGGTCCTGGACAAAAGTTCAGCCTCAGCCCAAATCCACTGATGGCAGCGCCGGGGGCGGAGACCGAGGAGCTGCCGGATGCCTATGGAACTGGCAGACTGACCCTGATGGCGCGGGACCCGCGGTGCCTGTATGCGCATTGGGACCTCACGTGGGAACAGCAACAGCGCTTTAACGGGCTTTCGGCGCACCGGCATCTGGTGATTCGCCTTTATCTCGAGCGCCGGGAGCTGCCGCCCATTTCCGAGCTCCATGTTCACCCTGAATCACGCCACTGGTTCATCCATATCGAAAAGCCAGGTGCAGGATACCTCGCTGAACTTGGCTTTTACCAGCCGGACGGAATGTGGCGGAGCATCGCGGTCTCGGCACCGGTGCAGGCGCCCCGAGATAGAGTTTCCGAGCAAACAACAGTCCAGTTTGCCGTTGTGGATACCGGTCCGTCTTCTGCCGAGACGAGACCCGCAGTGATCCAGTCGAAGCCCGCTGAAACGCCCGTGGGGCCTGCAGCGGTCCCAATCAACCCACCTCAACGAGAAGAACGCGCTGAGCCGATTAGAGAACTGCCGCCAGAAAGACCTTTCCCACTGCCGGAACAAGGGGGCGCCGAGGCGTGGCTCCTGGCCGCTCAGCCCTTCGCAATGGACCGCTTTGAACCGAGCCAGACCGAGCGTGTTGAGGAAAAGAGCCGGGAAGTATTTCCCGCAGTGTCGGAAGCATGGTCCGAGGAACAAGAACGGGCGTTGGCTGAACTGATCGGTTGGAGCCTGGTTCGCCGGGGGTGGCCCAACTCGGCTGAGCTGGTGGAGATGGCCCGAGGGCAACCAGAGATTCCCTCGCTCCAACTGGCCTTGCTGGGGATGTCCGCGCCGGGTGGCGGTTTGGGCCTCTCGATCCTCGAGGCCCTTGGCGCGCTGGGCATTTCCAGCCCGGCAGGCATTGCGCCAGGGCCGGAAAAGAGTTTTTGGTTCAACGTGAATGCCGAACTGGTGATTTATGGGGCCACGAAAGCGGATGCGCAGGTAACAATTGGCGGTCGAGTCATCCGATTGCGCCCGGATGGCACGTTCAGCTACCGGTTTTCGCTCCCGGACGGAGATTATCAATTGCTCATCCAGGCCACCGCCAGTCATGGCGAAGAGCGGCGGGCCGCCCTCGAGTTTCATCGCAGCACAAGCTATTCAGGAACGGTGGAGGCGCATCCGCAAGACCCGGCGCTGAAGCCCCCTGCCGCCGAACATCTCGACTGATGCAAGGCTATCTCTGCCTGGTGCTGCACGCCCACCTGCCTTTCGTGCGGCATCCGGAATGCGACAAATTCCTCGAAGAGACCTGGCTGTTCGAGACCATCACAGAATCCTACATCCCGCTAATGCAATTAATCGAGGGCTGGCGAAAAGATGGCATCGGCGCCCGGCTGACCTTTACTCTGACCCCCACCCTCTGCGCGATGTTGCAGGATTCCCTGCTCCAAACCCGTTACCGGCGTCACTTGGATGAGCTGATCGAATTGGCCGAAAAGGAAATCCATCGGACACTTTGGGAAAAGGACTACCACCAACTGGCCCAGTTGTATCATGAGCGGCTCGTTGCGACCCGCGATTTTTATCAGCAACAGGGGGGTGACCTCGTGGCATCCTTCCGGCGGGCTCAGGAACGGGGCCAATTGGAGATCATCACCAGCGCCGCTACCCACGCCCTCTTGCCGCTGTTAGCGGGGCACTTGCCCTCGTTGCGAGGCCAAATCCTTACCGCCCGCGATCAGTACCAGAGCTGCTTCGGCCAGGCGCCTCGAGGGATTTGGCTTCCGGAATGCGCCTATGCTGAGGGACTGGAAGGAGTCTTGAGCGAGGCGGGGATTGAGTGGTTCATTGTGGATTCCCACGGTCTCCTGCACGCCACACCACGCCCACGATACGGCATGTTCGCGCCTGTTCTGAGTCACAAGGGCATCGCCGCCTTTGGACGTGACCTGGCTTCCGCCAAACAGGTTTGGAGCAGGCAGGAGGGCTATCCAGGCAACCCGCGTTACCGTGATTTTTATCGCGACATCGGATTCGACCTGGATTTGGATTACCTCAAGCCCTATTGGGCTGCTCCCGATTGGCGCACTTTTACCGGAATCAAGTACCACCGGATTACCGAGAGCGGCCCGCATAAGGCAATCTATGAACGAGCTGCCGCGCTCCAAACTGCCGCTGAGCACGCCGCCCATTTCCTTACCGTCCGCATCGAACAGATTCAGCGTTTGAGAGCTATCCTGAACCGCCCGCCGGTTGTTGTGTCCCCATACGACGCTGAATTGTTCGGCCATTGGTGGTACGAGGGGCCTGAGTTTCTCGATTTCTTTGTCCGCAAGGCCTGGTTCGATCAGAAGATTTTGGAGCTGATCACCCCGTCGGATTACTTGCGCCGCCACGACCGACACCAGGTGGCTGCGCCTGCCTCATCGAGTTGGGGTGAAGAAGGCTACTGGCGCGTCTGGCTCAACGAAACCAACCAATGGATTTATCCCCACCTCCACGCGGCGCAGGAACGCATGACCCAATTGGCCCGCCGCTTTGGCGCACATGGCCAATCCGAAAGCGGCTTGCCAGACCCGCTCCAGGCCCGCGCCTTGAAGCAAGCCGGACGCGAACTTCTTCTGGCCCAGGCCAGCGATTGGCCGTTCATTCTCCGAACGGGTACCAATCCTGACTATGCTCGCAAACGAGTCAAAGACCATCTGCTGCGCTTCACGCGAATCTATCAACAGCTCGCCAATAACCATATCGCCGAGGCGTGGCTGAATGGCATTGAACAAACCGACAACATCTTTCCGCACCTGGATTACAGCTATTGGAAGTGACCGTACCAATCCGCGCGAAACGTCTTGGACTGCGCCAGTCCTCTGGCGCTTTTAGGCCGGGAGGTAGGGCCAAGCTGTGTCCGGGGGGCGTTTCGGTTACCGTGGGTTACCGTGGGTTACCGTAAGCGACCGTACGGTTACCG
>DASYZB010000035.1 GCA_035946615.1 Verrucomicrobiia bacterium | reverse complement strand
GGGGGGCAGGCAGGCGAATCTCCTTGAACCCCCCTTTGCGCTGCGGCACATTGAGCCTTGCCAGGGCCCATGGAATGTGGACTTACGAACCCCGCCAGGGCCGGAAGGCAGCAACGGTAGTTTGCTCTGCGTCTGCCGTGGTCACCCTGGCGTTCATAAACTCGAATGCGGCGTGGAATGCGAAACCAGGGCGCCTTGGCTGGCGCTTGTCCAACAATCAAAAGCCGCAAAGGCGCATCTGAATGAGCTATCAAGTCATAGCCCGCAAGTACCGGCCGCAACGTTTCAGCGATGTGGTGGGGCAGGAGCATGTCACGCGCACCCTCTCACACGCCATCGAACAAAAGCGCATCGCCCACGCCTATCTCTTTTGCGGGCCCCGAGGCACCGGCAAAACCACCATCGCCCGCATTTTTGCCAAGGCCCTGAACTGCACCGATGGCCCCAAGGCGGAGTTCGACGAGACGGACCCGCGCTGCAGGGAGATTGCCGAAGGCCGCTCGCTGGACGTGCTGGAAATCGACGGCGCCAGCAATAACGGCGTCGAGCAGGTCCGCGAATTGCGCGAGACCTGCAAATACGCGCCGGCCAGCTCCCGGTTCAAGATTTACATCATTGACGAAGTACACATGCTCAGCACGGCGGCATTCAACGCGTTGCTCAAGACCCTCGAAGAACCACCCGAGCACGTGAAGTTCATGTTCGCAACAACGGACCCGGAAAAGGTCCTCCCAACCATTCTCTCGCGTTGCCAGCGTTTTGATTTGCGCCGCATTCCCGCGGCCTTGATTGCCCAGCATCTGGCTCAAATCGCCAAAACCGAGCAAGTAAAGATCGAGCCTGCCGCGCTCTACGCGATAGCCCGAGGCGCCGAAGGGGCGATGCGCGACGCGGAGTCCACCCTCGACCAGCTCATCAGCTTTTGTGGCGATACAATCCAGGAGGCGGACGTCCTTTCGATGTTCGGCCTTACCGGCCAAACCCAGCTTCTGGAGCTGGCCCAGGCGGTCCTGGAAGGCCAGGTTGAAAAAGCCCTGCGCCAGCTCAACGATCTGGCGGTTCATGGCAAAGACCTGGGCCGACTCGTGAGCGATTTGCTCAACCATTTCCGCAACCTGCTTATTCACCAGGTTTCAGGGGGAGACCTGAAACTGCTGGAGGTTTCTGAGGCGGAGTCCGCCGCGTTGGCGGCCCAATCCAAAATGGTTGGACCAGAAGCCGTCACCCGCATGATGGAGGTCCTGGGAGACACCGAAATGCGCCTGCGCGATGCTGCCTCGAAGAAAATCCTGATCGAAGTGGCTTTGCTCAAATCGATCGAAGCCCGCAATGCGGTCAGCATCGATACGGTGCTCAAGCAACTCGAGGCCCTGCGCGAGGACAAAGGCGGCGAGGTGGTCAGCATCCCGGTTCCTTCTCAGGCGCCGGCCCCCGGACCGAAGCCCTTCCGCGCCGCAATGGATTTGGCTGAACCCGGGCGAACAGCGCCACCCTTGACGCCGGCTGCAGACCAAATGCACGAACAACCGGCCCCTGGCGGCCCGGCGCCGCAGCATGACTTGGGCGGCCTGTGGCTGAACCTGGTCGAAGCGGTTGGCCGTGTGAGCGCCTTTACGCGCACTTACCTGCTCGATGCCCATCCGGTTTCCTTTACAAAGGGCGTGCTCACGATTGGTTTTGACCCGCAATTCGAGGACCACCTTGGGCTTGTCGATAACGCGCGCAATCATACGCTGCTGCAAACCAAACTTGCTGAGCTGGGCCATCCCCATGCGCAAATCAAATTCATAAAAGCCGACGCTCCGGTGGCCTCATCCCTTGCCCCCACAGCGCCTCCTGGGCCTTCAGAACCCGCGCATACCCCAGCGCCAAAGACGGCGCCTGACCCTATCCCAAAAGCCCAAGCGAACGCTGCTGCGCCAAAGGAAAAAACCGAATCCGTGCCATTCAACAAAGACGAATTCAAAAATGACCCGCTGATTCAAAAGGCCCTCGAGATTTTCAGGGGGCAAATCGTGGATGTCCGCGCTTAAGAACCTGTTGTGAAAAACCGTTTAACGAATTTAACCCACTGACCCCATGTCGAGCATTGGCAAATTAATGAAACAGGCTGCGCGCATGCAGCAGCAGATGGAGCAGATTCAACAGGACCTGGCCAAGCGTACCGTCGAGGCCACCAGCGGCGGGGGAGCTGTCAAGGTGGTCGCCAAGTGCGACGGCTCGCTTGCCTCAATCAAGATCGATCCGCAGGCGATTAATCCCGCTGACGCGCAGTTGCTCGAAGACATGGTCCTGAGCGCGGCCAACCAGGCGCTGGGCCAAGCCAAAGAGATTTCCACTGCTGAAATGGGCAAGGTCACCGCCGGCTTCAATTTGCCTGGCCTGACTTGAGCCGGAGAGCATGTCCATTCTGCCTGAGCCGGTTGGGTCGCTGATTAGCGCTTTGGCGCGGCTGCCTGGAATTGGTCCGCGCTCGGCGGAACGCATTGCTTTGCACCTGGTGCAAGCCGAGGCCGGGACAGTCAAGCAGCTCGCCGAGGCCCTGCTCAACGCGCGTGAGCGGGTTGGATTCTGCCTCATTTGCGGGGCGCTCACCGAGCAATCCCCCTGCCCCATTTGCGCCGACGCTCGCAGAGACGCCTCGCTGGTTTGCCTGGTCGAACGGCCAGTGGATATCTTGAGCATCGAGAAATCAGGCACTTTCCGTGGCAAGTATCATGTCCTTGGGGGCAAGATTTCGCCCCTCGATGGCGTCGAGCCGGAGGACTTGCGCATTGCGGACTTGGAAAGCCGCCTTGGCCGCGAGCCGATTAAGGAAGTGGTGCTGGCTTTGGGGACGGATGTCGAAGGCGATGCAACCAGCTTCTACCTGGCCAAGCGCCTCGCGCGCGCCGGGCTGAAGGTCACGCGAATCGCCCATGGCTTGCCTGCCGGCAGCGGCTTGGAATTCGCGGACGAAATCACCCTCAGCCGCGCCCTGGAGGGGCGCCGCGAACTTTAGTTTTTCTCGAATGATTCAAGCTGTTGTTTTCGATTTGGGCAAGGTGCTGGTCGATTTTGATTATGGCATTGCGGCGCAGAAAATCGCCGCACGCGGCAAGATGAACGCCCAGGACATCGTCCAATTCCTTGCGACCTCGCCATTGCTTTATCGCTACGAAACCGGCCTGGTGACCAACGAGCAATTCTATCGCGAGGTGTGCGATGCCAGCGGTTTCTGCGGCAGCCAGGATGAATTCGGCGAGACGTTCGGAGACGTCTTTACTCCGATTGAGCCCATGATCCAAATCCAGGCTGAATTGCGACGACGCTCGATTCCAACCTACATTTTTTCCAACACCAACGAGCTGGCGGTGCGCCATATCCGCCGGAGCTTTCCTTTTTTCAAGCATTTCAACGGCTACATCCTTTCGTATGAACACGGCTGGATGAAGCCCGACCCGAAGTTATATGAAGTCGTTGAAAAGCAGACCGGCAGACGCGGCGCAGACCTGCTTTACGTGGATGATCGGCCCGAGAATATCGCCACGGGCGCCGCACGCGGCTGGCAGACGATTTTGCAGGAGACACCAGAGAAGACGCGAGAGGCGATGCAGAAGCTTGGAATTCCAACCTCAGCCTTGGTTTTTCAGCAGCGCTTCGAGTGAATAGTCGGTATCACCCAGAGAAAAGAGCCGTTCGGCGATATCATTCAGCGCCAGGCGTGTGGCCCCAAAGCGCTCTGAAAGGGTGCTCAGAATCTCGGTCAGTTCATAGCGATGGGCTAATCGGTGATCGCTTGCCACACGATATTGTGTCCGGCCCAAGCCCTCATAATACTTCAAATCCGGATAGCCCCGGGCTTCAGCGCGAAAGCGGATGCGCTCCGGGAAAACTCCTGAGAGGAATAGCGAATAATTGCCTATATGGACGCGGATGAAGAAGCTGGCGCGCTCATCAGCCGTCCTGAGAGCCGTGAGCATTTCAAAAAAGTAGTCCAATGGGTTGGCCTGGCCAGGCACAGTGCACCGAGCCCGTTCCGAACGCGCAAATTCCGCCAGCACCTCGGCCACATAATCCGCGACCCCCCTGTCCTGGATATCCGAGCGCCGAAACACATGGCGCACCAGGATGTAGAAGTAAAAACGCGTGGTGACCCGCAGACATCCCCGCCTTTCGAGCAACGCGTGAAGCAGAGTTTCGTCGTCCAGGATTAAATCTCTCGACTCCTCGTCCGAAAGCAATTGTATCAGGCATTCGGCTGTCCCGATTTTGCCACGGAGCACAGAAAGTATGAACTCGATGTCTTCCGCAGCAAATTGCGCCCGACAATTGGGTTGAATCATTTTCATCGTCTTTAATCTCAATTCATTTGACGAATCGTCTGACTGCGCCTGTTACCTCAGCACCCAAAGGCGCTGTTAGCCGGTTCGCGGTACTATAAAGCAAAATGCATTCCAAGAAAAGTATCCTTTACACTCAAGAATGCATGGAATTCCACTCCCATTTCCGCTATGTGACACCCTAATGAGCCGACCCCGAGGCCAAAGGCCTCGTTTATACCAGCCCAGGCCAGCGGCCTGGGAAAAGAGGCCGTCGCTGCGTCTTGCAGGCCAGGGGCCTGCCTCATAGGGCGAGTTCCAAACCTTTGTAGGAGACGACGCAAGGAGTCTCTGATCAGTAATGCCTCAGTGACGACGAGGCTGCCGGCTGAAGCCGGCGTTCCGGACATGCGGAACGCCGCCTTCAGGCGGCCGCGCCCGCCGTCACTAACCGATTACTCTGATCAAGATTAGCTGCCGACGGCCTTTGCTTCACCTGGAAGCTGTTGATCAGAGACTCCTTACGTTGTCTCCTACACTCAGGAATGGCGGCTCGTTGCTTGGGCTTTGTCATTAGGCCGGGGGAGAGGAGGCAGAGGAGGCCCTTTACCTTGCCTCCACGCTGAGGAGCTTCTACTGTGCCGCTCCTGCGCTACATTTTGAATAGATGAATGAGTCCGCACAGGGCCGGATTGCGGCGCGCTCGCGGCGCCAGGCCATGGACTGGAGCCTGGTGCTCATCAGCCAGGGCATCGAAAGCACCATCGAGCATTCCCCTGAAACCGGGGCCTGGGAGCTTGTGGTCCCCGAACCGGATAATGAGAAAGCAGTGGAAGCGATTCGCCTCTACGAGTTTGAGAATCGACGTTGGGGCTGGCGTCAGGACCTGTTCCAAGGCCGGGTGCTCTTTGACTGGGCCAGCCTGGCATGGGTGTTTTTGATCTGCGTGTTTTACTGGCTGGATGCGCAGGTCCGTGACCTCCGCTCGGTTGGCGTGATGCAGGGTGTCGCTGTGAGCCATGGCCAATGGTGGCGTCTGTTTACTTCGATTTGGCTTCATGCCGACCCGGCCCACCTGGCTGGCAATGCCATCTTCGGCTTTACCTTGCTGGGGCTGGCCATGGCCCGTTACGGTACCGGTATCGGTTTGCTGGGGGCTTACCTGGCGGGGGTCGCCGGCAATGGGCTCGTTTGGCTCCTCTCGCCCGGACCGGGGAGCCTTGGGGCCTCGGGCATGGTTATGGGAGCCTTGGGCTTGTTAGCGGCTCAATCCTTCAGACACGGGCCGAAAGACGTTCACAGCGCAAAGTATGCTGTCATCGGGCTTATCGGCGGTGTGCTGCTGTTCGTGCTGCTTGGATTCGGCCCCGAGACGGACATCCGCGCCCACTTCGGCGGCTTTGTCGCCGGAACAGTTTTTGGGGCACTCCTGAGCTTCGTGCCCAGACCCGCTTTTAATGTGAAACTCAACATCCTGTGTGGGGTGGCTTTTACGGCTCTCGTCCTTTGGCCGTGGTGGCACGCCCTTTCGCGATACAAATGAGAAACCTGGACCTGGGACAACAAGATGAGCCCCTCGAACCTGGAGCTATCGCTCGACAGGCCGACCGGCGGCATCAAGCCCGAACGCTGTGGCTGACAGGGGTTCTGCATGCGTTCACGCACCTGTACCAGGTGGCGTTACTGCCACTGTACCTGCTGATTCAAAAGGACCTGCGCTTGCAGGGTGTTGGACAGGCCACACTCCTATTGACCGTGTTGCTGGTGGCCTGCTTCGGACCGAGCTATCCCATCGGGGTGCTTGCGGATAGGTATAACCGAAAGCGGATGCTGGCAATTGGGCTGGCAATCAACGGTCTGGGTTTTGCAGCGCTATCGCTGGCGCCAAGCTACGGCTGGGCGCTTGCCGCGGTCGTGGTGGCAGGACTGGGAGGCAGCTTTTATCATCCAGCCGCAACGGCGATGATCGCGCGGCTGTTTCCGCGCACGACAGGCAAAGCGCTGGGCCTGGTCGGGATTGGAGCCGGAGCCGGGTTTTTCGTTGGGCCAATCTACAGCGGCTGGCGCGCCACGATGCTGGAACCGGCCCTGGGTTCGGCTGTCTGGCGGCGGCCAGTGCTCGAGTTGGGGCTGCTCGGCGTCGCGGTTTCAATTCTGTTCGCGTTATTGGCCGATGAGGAACGCCCAGCAACCGCTCCTGAGCACCAGCGCGCCGAGGCCCTGTTCCCAACGTTGCCCTTGTGGGGCTTTTTCGGCGCCTATTGCTTCGCCTTCAGCCTTCGTGACTTTGCCGGGGCGGGGATGGGGAGCCTGGGCTCTTTGTTCCTGCAGAAGGCGCACGGTTTTGACCCGAAACTCACCGGCCTGGCCCTGAGCGGCATTTACCTGGCGGCCATCATCAGCAATCCGCTGTTCGGCAGCTTGAGCGATCGAGGCCGCAAGCGCTGGGTGACCGTCGCTATCATCACGGCGGCCGCGATGATTGCCCTATTGCCTCACGTGCCTGCGCATTGGATAATTCCCGTGTACTTCCTATACGGTTTTTTCTTCATGGCCAGTTACCCCATGACTGAAGCGGCCATTATGGAAGCGGTCCCGGACAGCGTCAGGGGACGTGTTTTCGGGCTCTTCGTAATGACAGGCGGTATCCTGGGCAATCTCTCGCACTGGGTGGCAGGCGTGAAAGTGAGGCAACTTGGGGAAGCGGCGGCGAGGCCCGGGTCTTACTTTCCGCTTTACGCCGGGCTGGCAGTTCTCTTGTTACTCTCACTCGCCGGCCTGTTCTGTCTCAAACCCATCCGCAACCGGGAAGCCCTCCAACAGGCGGAGCAAGACAACCGGCCCATGCCGGTGGTGAATCATTGAAGCAGCCCTCTGCGGTCATTTCCAGGCGACATACCTCAACCGAGATGGCAAACTCTTGGAACCTTATGAATTCTCGATGTCCACAACTCGCCATGAGTGCAACCGAAGCGCGCGACTCGTCTGTGTCGCGCCGTTGGCCGGCGCGTTGGCTTGCCGCCTGGCGGACACCTTCAAAAAGAGTCCTATTGAGGCGCACTCCCGATACTTCGCGGCAAGCCCTGCCGCTCCACGTTTCTCGTATTCGCGCAGACGCCCTTTTAAATGGCGCTCTGCTCTTCACAGTTCTCAGCTTTATTGGCAATATCACCGCTGCTTCTCAACTCGATGCGCGCGGCGCTCAGTTCATCGGTTTCCACCGGTTTGGCAGCTTCGAAAAGACCCGTGGCGTCAAAATTGGCGAGCTTGTCCTCACGTCGCCAGTAATCGAGGCGCAAATCCCTTTTAATGAATTAATCACCTCCTGGAATGCTGATGCGCCGGACGGCACATTTCTAAAGGTGGAAGCGCGCGCCATCTATCTAGAAGGCGCAACCAAGTTTTACACGATGGGGCTGTGGTCGAGCAATCCGGCCCGCTTTCCCCGCCAGAGCGTTTCAGAACAGAAAGATTCCGACGGCGATGTTTCGACGGATACCCTGATTCTCAGGCGCCCGGCCCAGCGGCTGCAAATCCGGCTGACCCTGGGCGGGGATGACCTCGCTCGACCGAAATTGAAATTCCTGGGGATGTGCCTGAGCGATACCAATGCTTCTCCGCCCGCCCTGGCGGCGAACCGCGCCGCCTGGGGAACCATTCTTCCCGTGCCCGAGCGCAGCCAAATGGCTTATCCCAACGGCAAAGTGCTCTGCAGTCCGACCACCGTTTCGATGCTCCTGGCCTATTGGTCCCAGCGGCTGCACCGTCCTGACCTGGACCACAACGTGCCCGAGGTGGCCGACGGGGTCTATGACTCCCAATGGCAGGGCACGGGCAACTGGTCTTTCAACATGGCCTATGCCGGCTCGATGCGGCCTCTCCGCGCGTATGTGACCCGGATGAGCGACCTCTCCGAATTAGAGGGGTGGATCGCCCAGGGCATCCCGGTTGGCCTATCGGTCTGCTACGATCGGCTGCGGGGCAAGGGACCCGGTCCGAATGGTCATCTGGTGGTGTGCGTCGGCTTCACTCCCGATGGCGACCCAATCATCAACGACCCAGGGACCTCCAAAAATGTCCGCAAGATTTTCCCTCGCCGCAATCTCGTTTATGCCTGGGCCTATTCTCACCAGACCGCCTACCTCGTGTACCCGGAAGACTCGGAAATCCCCAAAGACCGCTTCGGCCACTGGGATTCCTGGACCGCTCATCAGCGAATCACAATTGTTCATCCGAATTGATTTTACCGATGAACTCCAAAAGATTATCAATTAAGCCAGTCAGTGGTCTTCCAGTAAAATGGAACCATGCGAACCCTGAGTCAGATGGAAACTGGTTGCTCGACAGGCGCGAGAAGGCCCGCTGCTGCCCACGAGCGTTTTCTTGGAATTGATATCGGCACTGAGACGGTGAAACTGGTCGAGTTGGCCTGCCAGCCAGGCGGACTGCGCATTGGCCGGCGCGAGGTATTCGAGCACGAAAAAAATCCAGGTCCCCGCCTCCTCGATGCGCTGCGTCGCTGGGACTGGTCTTCCTTCAGCGGCGCGGCAGTGACCGGTCGCTTTTCCAATCAGGTACAATTGCCGCGGGTTCCCACCAAACAGGCCCAGCTTCGCGGTTACCGGTTCCATTTTGGAACCAAGCCCGCCACCGTGGTGAGCATCGGGAGCCACGGCTTTTCTGTCCTCGAGATTCGGGACAGCGCTCCGAGCGTTTTCAGGGAAAACAGCCGCTGTTCGCAGGGGACGGGCAATTTTCTGCGTCAACTGGTGGAGCGCTTCTCGCTGGATGTCCAGGAGGCCAGCGCTCTCTGCTGCAATGTGCCCGATCCGGCCCCGCTCTCCGGGCGCTGCCCGGTCATCCTGAAAACCGATATGACCCACCTGGCCAACAAAGGCGAGGACCGCGCGCGCATCCTGGCAGGTCTGTTCGATGCGGTCTGTGAGAATGTCCTGGTGCTCATCAAGCCGGGGGTAAGCCCTCGCTGGGTTTTGCTGACGGGCGGCGTCAGCCGTTCGGCTCGCGTGCGGCGTGTTCTGGGCGAAGCCCTGGCACGGCAGCAAATGGAGCTGATTCCTTTCAGTGAGCCACACGCGCTGGACCTGGAGGCCCTTGGCTGTGCAGTCATCGCTTCCGAACAATCGGCCACGCTGCCGCCGCTCGAGTCTTTGTTAGCGCCTGCGCCTCCGCTGAATCTCGAACGGCTCCCGCCTCTTATCGAGGCGCTCGGGAAGGTTCAGCGAATGCCGGCTCGGCCCTGGGCTGAAATCGACGGCGAGGCGCGGCGGTCCGTGCTGGGGTTCGACATCGGCTCGACGGGAGCGAAACTGGTCGCCATCGACATTGCCAACCTGGAAACGCTCTGGGAAGGCTACCGTCAAACCCTGGGCGATCCAGTCGGAGCCGCGCAGGATTTGCTGAGGCGCTTCGTTGCCGGGCCCGCGGGCAAGTGCCCGCTCATTGGCTTTGGCGTCACTGGCAGCGGACGGGATATAGCCGGGTCTTTGTTGACCTCCTGCTACGGCAAAGAGGCTGTCTTCATCGTGAACGAGATCGTCGCTCACGCAACCGGTGCGCTTCATTACGACCAGCGAGTGGATACGGTTTTCGAGATTGGCGGCCAGGACGCCAAGTACATCCGGCTGGCCGAGGGGCGTATAATCGATTGTGCCATGAACGAGGCCTGCAGTGCCGGGACAGGTTCTTTCATCGAGGAACAAGGCCGCAAATTTCCCGGCATTCAGGATGTCACTCAATTGGGCCGGGCGGCGATGAGCGCGCCTTGGGGCATCTCGCTGGGGCAGCATTGCTCGGTCTTTATGGCGGAAGTCATCGATGAAAGTGTCGGAGCAGGCGTCGAGCCGCAGGCCATCATCTCCGGCCTCTATGATTCGATCATCAAAAACTACCTCAACCGGGTGAAAGGCAACCGCTCCGTGGGCAAGGTCATCTTTTGCCAGGGCATGCCTTTTTCGGCCGACGCCCTCGCGGCAGCCGTTGCCCGGCAGACCGGAAGCGAGGTCATCGTTCCGCCCAATCCGGGAACGGTTGGGGCGCTTGGCATCGCGGTGCTTGCGACCCGGGAACTCGCTGGGCTGAGCGGCTGTCAGCAGCCGGTCGCTGCTGGTGTTTCGCATTCAGCCGGTCGCCACCCTTTCTTCGACCCAAACCTCTTTCTCCATGCCAGCGTTGAAGAGAAGGATTCGTTTGTCTGCCGTGCCAGCTCCGGTTGCGGCGGGGTCGGCAACCGCTGCCGGATCGAACGCCTTCGAACAGTCGTCAACGAGCATCGGGCCAATTTTACCTGGGGCGGTGGTTGCGCCTTGCATGATAAAGCCACGCGCAAGAAAAAACTGCCGGACCTTGCCCCGGACCCCTTTCGCGAGCAGTCCGAGTTGGCTCAAAAGCTGGTGGTTCCTTTCTTGGGCGCCCGGGGGAAACCCCGAATCGCGTTGGCCGACGAGTTCATGCTCAAAGGGCTATTCCCATTTTTTGCGGCTTTCTTCCATCATTCAGGTTACGGCCTGGAACTGGTCTCGGGCAGTAACCAAGCGACTCTCAAACGAGGCATCCAGTTTGCCAATGTCCCTTTTTGCGCTCCGATGCAGCTCTTTCATGGATTGGCCGAGCGGATGGCCGAGACCGGCGCGGAGCGGCTTTTTGTGCCAATGGTCCGGAGCCTGGCGCCGGCCCATGACCAGCGGCGACTGGTGGTCTGTCCTATTGTTCAAGCAAGCCCGGATGTGATGCGCTGCTCGTTAAACGGCAGCCACGGACCTGCAGACCGCCTGCTCTGCCCGCTTATCGATTTCGGCCCGGGCGGGTTTGAATCTGAAGAGTTTCTGGCAAGCTGCCGGCGGCTTGGAAAGACGCTGGGGGTAAGTCAAAGAGTTTGGCGTAGCGCCTGGGCAGCCGGGGTGAAGTTGCAAAGGGAATTCGAACAGGGCAGCGGAGAGATTGGCCAGCGCGCGCTGGATTTTTGCCGGCAACGGGAGGTCGTGCCGGTAGTGGTTTTGGGGCGGAGCTATACAATTCATAACAAGCTCCTGAACTCGAATGTGCCGGCCATCCTGCGCGAGCAAGGCGCCATTGGCATCCCGGTGGATTGTTATCCGTTGGAACAGGAAGGGCCGCAGTTTGATGATATGTATTGGGCTTACGGCCAGAGCCTTTTGCGCGCAGCCCACCAGGTCCGGCGCACACCCGGCCAGTACGCCCTCTACTGCAGCAATTATTCCTGCGGTCCAGATAGTTTCAACCTGCACTTCGCGGCTTACGTCATGGAAGGAAAACCCTTCGCCATCATCGAAACCGACGGCCATTCCGGCGATGCCGGCACCAAAACCCGCGTCGAGGCATTTCTGCATTGCGTCGATGAGGACCGCCGGGCGCCTCACGCGGCCCAAAAACCAACCGACTTCGCCTCAATCCAATCCACCGGGTTGCGTCTGCGCGACGTTGGCCGTTACAACGGCGAGACCGAAACAATGCTCATTCCGTGCCTGGGCGCCACTTCGGATGCCGTAGCGGCAGTTTTTCGCGGGGTGGGTCTGAACGCCGAAGCCTTGCCGCCTCCAGATATGGAAGCGATGCGCCGAGGCCGCCGTTTTACCTCCGGCAAGGAATGCCTCCCCATGCCGCTGACCCTTGGCTCGTTGCTGCAGCGGCTGGAAAAGGCGCGCCCGGGCGAACGCTTCGTCTATGTGATGCCCAGCACCGATGGCCCCTGCCGTTTCGGTGTTTATAATCTGTTAAACCGCATCGTCCTTGAGCGCTTGGGCTGGAGCGACCGGCTCAGAATTTGGGCGCCGAAAGATTCTGGCTACTTCGACGATCTTCCCGCAGGCGCCGAAATGCTGATGGTCGCTGGCATCGTTGCAACGGATGTACTCTTTCAAGCGTTGCTGGATGTTCGCCCACTTGAACACGAGCCTGGCCACGCCGATGCGCTCTACCGCCGCTTTTCCTCCGAGCTTCTTGACCTGCTCGAACGGGCCGGTCGCGGTGACCTGCGCCTCAGCCCAGCTTTATGGCAAGTGGCGGGTGGACGGCTGTTCGGTATTCGCGATCTTCTGGCGCGCGCGGCCAAAGAATTTGCTGCCGCACGCGGTTCGGGCAGCCTGCCACGCGTCGAATTGACCGGAGAGATTTATGTCCGGGCAGTGGAGTTCAGCAACGACTTTCTGATTCAAAAGCTCGAAAGCCGGGGACTGCGGGTGCGCCTGGCGCCGCAATCGGAGTGGGTGGCCTACTGCGGCTACGTCGCCCGGCGCAGGAGCGGTCGCAACCTGGTGGCCGATCACTTTGCCGAATATATCCAAAAGCGCATTGAAACGCTGGTGCGCGCTGCCATGGCCCCTCACCTGGGCTGGCCTCGCCCCCCTTCGATTGAGCAGACCCTGGCCGCCGCACAACCGTACCTCAATCCCGAACTCGAAGGCGAAGCGGTGTTAACGGTGGGTGGCGCCCTCGAAGCTTTCCATCGCCGGCAGGTGGACGGAGTCATCTCGGTTGGCCCTTTGGAATGCATGCCGACCAAGATCGCCGAGGCGCAATTTCACTATTTAGCTGAGCGAGAAGGGTTGCTCAATCTCACTCTGGCCTTTAATGGTGACACCGTCTCTGGGGCCGCGCTGGATAACTTTGCCTTCGAGGTGAAAACCCGCTTCGCTCAACGCTCCGACGAGCTTAAGGAGACGCGAATTGCGCCGATTGTCACCAATGGAGCTTTGGTCGAAGAAACTCCTCATTCGCGCTAATTCGTGTCTCCAGCGCTCCGCATTCCCTGCCCCAAAGGCCCCAACCTAAGGGTATTTACGGACGACATGTTCGTTTTGTTAAAAAAAACTTTTTCATTTGACTTCATGCAACACTCTCTCCAAGAATTACGCTCGATTCGGGTGGCGGATCGTTTTCTTCAGCGGGATTCCCCATCCCCACCTCCTTGGCGAACCGTTGCCCGAATCCTTTTTTAATTTCTGTTCGCCATTCGGAATATCCGCGCTAAGCTGGAGCCAGTCTCCTTATGGGTATAATTAGCTTTTTTGCAATCTCCTGCTATCGTTCCGTGCTTTATTGCTTTCAAAGCGCCCGTGGCATCAAGACCGTTCCAAAAGGATTCCTGCACCTTGTGCTGGGGGCTTTGTTGTCTCTCGGGGTTATCGTTGCCGGCGCCGCCACGCCTGTGAGCGTGCTGACGCATCACAATGACAACGCCCGGACGGGGGCAAATCTGTCTGAACCGCTGCTGAACACTCAAAACGTCAATAGCAACGAGTTCGGCTTGGTTTTCACCCGCGTTGTTGATGACCAGGTTTATGCCCAGCCGTTGGTCATCGCCAACGTCGCTATCCCGGGCCAGGGCGCTCATAACCTCCTCATTGTCGCCACGGTTAATGATTCGGTTTATGCCTTCGACGCTGATAATGCCGCGGTGTCCACGCCCTATTGGCAGACCATCTTCATCAACCCGCCCGGCATTGTCCCTCCCTCCAATGATGACATGAGCGCCCTTGGCGCATGCGGCGGATATTATCGGGATTTTAGCGGCAATATCGGCATCGTCGGAACGCCGGTCATTGACGCGATTTCGGGCACGGTTTTTCTGGTGGCGCGGACAAAGGAATACGGGACGAATTTTGTTCAACGCCTGCACGCGCTCGATGTGGCGACGGGACTCGAACGGCCCAACAGTCCCGTCATTATCACAGCGAACTACACCGGCACAGGCGATGGGAGCGTGGGAGGAACCATTGCGTTTGACTCGGCCAGACAAAACCAGCGTCCTGCGCTGGCGCTGGTCAACGGCACGGTCTATGTCGCATGGTCATCGCATTGCGATAATGGGCCGTATCACGGCTGGCTCATTGGGTATAACACCTCGACGTTGCAGCAGACTGCCGTCTTCAATGACACGCCCAACGGCTATAACGGCGGCATTTGGATGAGCGGCCAAGGCCCCGCCGCCGATCCGAATGGCAACCTTTACATCTCCACAGGCAATGGATTGGTGGATACGTCCAGTACAGCCGATCGAGGCGAAAGTTTCCTCAAACTCACGCCCAATGCGGGAATGTTGAGTATTGCGAGTTGGTTTACGCCATATAACTGGCAGCATCTGGAGAATGGCGATATCGACCTTGGTTCCGGTGGGATGCTCTTGATTCCGGGGACAAGCCTGGCGTTTTCCGGCGGCAAAGAGGGAGTGGTCTATTTGGTGGACCGCGACAACATGGGGGGCTTAACCACGTCCACAACCACCAACGACAACATCGTGCAGAGTTTCAGGGTCACGACAGACGAGGTGCATGGCGGGCCCGTGTGGTGGGATGGACCGGATGCTTCATACGGTTACATTTGGCCCTCCTCGGTGTATTTGCAGCAGTACGCCTTCGACCGCGGCAAGGGCCTGTTTGTGCTGCCGGTTTTTGCGCAAAGCCCCACTGCCGCACCACGTGGCCAGCCGGGCGGCATCCTCTCTCTCTCGGCCAATGGAACCAATGCCGGCAGCGCCATCGTCTGGGCTGCCCACCAACTGACCGGCGACGCCAACCAGAGTGTTCGCCCCGGGATTCTGCGCGCCTACGACGCGCAGAACGTGTCTCGCGAACTCTGGAATTCCCAACAGGTGAGCGCGCGGGATTCGGTCGGCAATTTTGCAAAGTTTGTGCCGCCGACTGTCGCGAATGGGAAGGTCTATCTCGCCACATTCTCCGGGCGGGTGAATGTGTATGGGCTGCTGACGAGCCCGCCTTCCATCCTTCAGCAACCTCAGTCCGCAACGGGATATGTTGGCAACCCTGTTACATTTACGGTGTTGGCGGGCGGCACGGCGCCATTATCCTATCAATGGGACTTCAATGGGCAGCCGCTTCCGGGCGCAACGGCCAGCTCGCTCACGTTGCCCAGCGTCAGCCAGACAGCAGCGGGCTCTTACTCAGTGGTGATCAGCAGCCCATACGGCAGCGTTCTGAGTTCCAACGCCGTTTTGACCATCACTTCAATCGTCGGAGAAGGCGATAACTCGCTCGGCCAATTGAACGTTCCGACAGACTCGGCCCGGGCGATCGCCATCGCCGCCGGCGCCTGGCACAGCCTCTTTTTGCGCACAGACGGTTCTGTTGAAGCAGTGGGGCAAAACTATGAAGGCCAATGCACTGTTCCCTCATCTCTTTCCAATGTGATTGGCATCGCCGGGGGCGGTTACCACAGCCTCGCCCTGACCATTGAGGGCGCAGTCGTCGCCTGGGGCGGTAATTCCTATGGCCAGGCGACTCCCCCGCAAGGATTGTCCAACGTCATAGCCATCGCGGCCGGGACATGGCATAGCTTGGCCTTGCGCAGGGATGGGACGGTAGTGGCTTGGGGCGATGACAGCGCCGGCCAGCTCGATATTCCCTCGAATTTGACCAACGTCGTGGCAATCGCCGCGGGCGGTGATCATAACCTGGCCCTGCGCGCAGATGGGACCGTGGTGGCTTGGGGCGAAAACACGGATGCCCTCGCCGATTTTGCCGGCCAATCCCTTGTGCCCGCCGGTTTGTCCAATGTTATCGCCATTGGGGCGGGGGCTTATCACAGTTTGGCGGCGCAAGGTGGCGGCACTGTCGTGGGTTGGGGTGATAATTCCCAAGGCGAATCGCAGGCTCCTGCCAGCCTTGCCGGTGTCGTTGCTTTAGCCGGAGGGGGAAGCCACAGCGTCGCGCTCAAAGCGGATGGGACCGTTGGCGCCTGGGGCAACAACTGGAATGGTCAGTGTTCTTTGCCGGCGGTGACGAATGTGTTCGCCATTGCCGCAGGCCAGGCCCATACCCTTCTGCTGGTGGGTTCAGTTGGCGTTCATCCTCAAATCCTCCGAACCGTCCTGTTGGGAACCCAATTTGCCGTGCTCGTCCAAACCGTCGGGGGAAAGAACTACGCGCTCGAGTATTCTGCAACCTTGAGTTCCCCCACATGGCTGACAGCAGGCACGGTGCGTGGAACCAGCACGCCGCAATTGCTCATCGATCCAAACGCCAGCGGCCCGCGGCGCTTTTACCGTGTCCGACAATGGTAGGGATCTGGAACTAGCCGCAAAGGAACGCAGGGAACGCAAAGAACCGGAGAGCCTTCCGGGCATGCTTCGCGGAAACCGCCGGTCATCTTGAGATTCCTTCCGCCGCTTTCCCGCTTGGTTCTCGTTGCGTTCTTTGAGTTCTCTTGCGGCTAAAAAATCCGGTGCTCAGAGTGCGACCGCGACCAAATCCCCCACTTGCGTGGTGCTGTAGCCCATCTTGCCGGCTGCCAGGCTCTTTATCTTCTCCCGCACAATTTTGATGACCGCGTCTTCAATGGCCTTGGCGGCGGCGGCCTCGCCGAGAAAATCCAGCAGCATCTGCCCGGCGCAGATGGCGGCCAGCGGATTGATGACATTCTGGCCGGTGTACTTCGGCGCGCTGCCGCCAATCGGCTCGAACATGCTGGTCCCCTGCGGATTGATATTTCCGCCCGCGGCAATGCCCATGCCCCCCTGGACCATCGCCCCCAAATCCGTAATGATATCGCCGAACATATTGTCCGTCACAATCACATCGAACCATTCCGGGTTTTTGACAAACCACATCGTGGTGGCATCGACGTGCGCATAATCGCGCTTGATATCTTTGAAATCGGCTTCTCCGATTTCGTGAAACGCCCGCTCCCACAGGTCGAACGCGTAGGTCAGCACATTGGTTTTACCTGAAAGAGTCAGCTTCTTGTCTTTGTTCCTCTTGCGGGCATACTCGAAGGCATAGCGCAGGCAACGCTCGACGCCGCGCCGCGTATTGACGCTTTCCTGCAGAGCCACTTCGTTCGCAGTCCCTTTAAAGACAAACCCGCCCGCCCCGGTATAAAGCCCCTCGTTATTTTCGCGAACGACCACAAAATCGATGTCTGAAGGCTTCTTATCCTTCAACGGACAGAACCGCTCGTCATAAAGCTTTACAGGTCGCAGGTTAATGTACTGTTCGAGCTCGAATCGAGCGCGCAGCAGGATGCCTTTTTCAAGGATGCCCGGCTTGACGTTGGGATGGCCAATAGCCCCCAGGAGAATCGCCGGGAATTTACGCAACTCGTCCAGAACACTATCGGGCAGCACTTCGCCGGTCCGCAGGTAGCGGTCGCCGCCCAGGTCATAATGGGTGAAATTGAGCTTGAGATTAAACTTCCCGGCGGCTGTTTCGAGGACCTTGACCGCCTCACGGACCACCTCCGGGCCGGTGCCATCGCCGCCAATGACTGCAATGTTGTAGTTCTTCATGATATAGGTCGCATCCGGCCTGAGTTTTGCCGGCAAGGGGCAGATGCTAAGGATTCAAACGCTCGTCGCAATGGAAATTAATGAGGTTTTGTGAGAAATGGCCCTAAAGCCCGAATTCGCAGGCTAAATCTTCCAGACAGGAATTTGCCTCTCACGAGCTCCGCCTTCAGTCTGATTTAACTCCTGCTGATAAGGCTTTGGTCAGACGGAACCGCGACCACAAACCTCACCGTGATCTTCCAGCCCTTTAACACAAATCCGCCAATCTCACGTCCTTGAACTCTAGGTCCATGTGGTTCACGCCACGCTCGCGGAGAAGCGCCCATCAGCCCATGGAGGAGGGGTCTCGAGGCGGAAAAGCATTTCGCCCGCCTTGGGCACCAACAGGATGCCTTCCTCCTCGCGATTGGTGAAGTCCCCCGTATGAATGCTCTGCGGATGGCGATAGCCCAGGTTCAGGCGCCGACATTGCTCCTCTGGGATTTGACTGGCCAAGGTCACTCGCGCGCGGCATTCCTCAACTCCATTTTCGAAAGTGCCGAGGCCTCTGACGTGTGTCGAGTGGGCCAGAACGCCCCAAGGGACGTCTTTAAACCTATCCCACTGTTTCAGGAAGTAATCGCGACAATGGTAACCGATTGCTTCGATATGCTGGCCATGGCTGACAGAGACCTCTTTGAGATGAGGCGCATAAATGATCAGTTCACCCCCATCGGCCAGGACCGGCTCAAGTTTGTACATGCACTTGCCGGCCGTCCACAGCTCGTCGTACATCGGCGGGGCGCAGGAAAGGATCGTGTGAAAGGCCTTGAGTTTGCGGGTTATGTGGATTTGGTTGGAAAGGTCGCTCGCCTGGTCCCAAGCCTGCTCGGGTGTGCCGGCAAAAAGTCCTGCCAGATTCTTCTGCTCATCTACCACCAGGCAAAAACAGAGCTTATCCACCTTCACCATCGCCCCAGCCCGATCGACCACTTTCCTCACGGGGGTCCATTTGTTGCCAATAATCATCGGATTGGTCACCACTGCCCCGAGCCAATGGAAAAAGTTCAGAATCTGCGGCCCTCCTACGCCGGGAAAGAGGTACTTGTTGCCACCGGAAAACCCCACCACCTCGTGCGGAAAAACCGGGCCAGCTATGATCACCTGGTCGTACTCGAAGAGCATGCGGTTGATTTCCACGGGAACGTCCATCGCGAACAGGCCGCCCGTGAGCCGGCTGATTTCTTCGGCGGGGATCGTGCCGATTTGCTTTAAGGCAGCAGGTGAATCCCATGCATGATTAAAGAATTTGACCTGGCGGTATTGGTCCAGTCTCTCGTGCTCGGAGATTTCGAGCCGGCGGCGAATGGCCGCTTCGCTCATGGGCCGATGGGTGCCGAGGGCCACCAGCACGTCGAATGCCTTTGTGACACCGGCGATTTGTTCGTGCAAGCTGCGGAACACCAGTCCAATCGGGGCGGTGCGCGTGCCATCCGGAATAATGAGCAGAATACGTTTGCCGCTGCAGGCCGCTGTTGGGCAGGCGCGGGCAATAATCTCGCGGGCATGGGAAGGGCTGAGCTGCGGAACGGTTTCTTTCATGACACCTCCACTCTAAATCGTCTGCGCCAAAAATCCCCCATCCACCCGGATATCGGTTCCGGTGACAAAGCTGCTGGCTTTCTGGCTGGCCAGAAAGAGGGCTGCTCCAATCAGTTCGCGCGGCTCACCAAAGCGGGCCATGGGTGTATGCGCCCAAATGGCCTGTGTTCGGGCGCTGGGCGAGCCGTCCGCGTTGAAGAGGAGTTTGCGATTTTGCTCAGCGGGGAAAAACCCTGGGGTAATTGAATTGACGCGGACATTGCTCGACGCCCATTCACGCGCCAGGAAGAGTGTCAGGTTGAGCAATGCCGCTTTGGCCGCCGAATACGTGACCACTCGAGAGAGAGGGAGATGCGCCGAGACACTGCAGATATTGATGATGCTGCCCTTGCTTCGAGCGACCATGCCAGGGCCAAACTCCTGGCAGGGCAACAAGGCGCCGCCGACCAAATTCAAATCGAAACTCGCTTGCCAATCACTTAAGCCAATCTGTTCGAAACGACGCTCCGAGGTGACTGTGACCTTGGGGTCATTGCCTCCAGCCGCATTCACAAGGATTGTGGGGGGGCCAAAACCATCTTGCACCACTTGATGCGCGGCTTGGAGGCTGCTCTTCTGGACTGCATCGGCGGGCACGAATATCGCCCGCCCGCCTTTGTCCTGGATGCTCTTGGCCCGGGCTCGCCCGCGCTCCGCGTGGCGACCCAGCACGGCGACCGCTGCTCCCGCCTCAGCCAGACCCTGGGCCAGTTCACCGCCCAGCGCGCCGGTCGCGCCAATAACAACGGCGACTTCAGCCGACAAATCAAACAGGTCACCTGGTTTCATGGCGGATGAATTCTGCGCCAAAGCCCGAGGGCACAGAAGAAAAAAAACACAAAGCACCGTTGCAACCTTGCAACCGTTGAATCTTCTGGCCAGCGACAGGAGCATCAGCTAGCTTCCTTGACGATGATGGACTTTTTACCAAAGCCCGAGGTGATCCTCACGCACGAGAGCGATCTGGATGGGTTGGTGGCGGGAGTGCTCTTGCAGCGGCTGGCCAAAAAGCTGTTCCATGCGTCCGTGCGCCTGGAGGCCTGCAATTACAATTACTGGCGCCAACGCGACCTGCGGGAAAAATCCGGGTGGATTACCGACCTCACCTTCGAACCGCGCCTGGACCGCTCGAACTGGCTGATCATCGATCATCATGTGACCGATGCGGCCCCCAAAACCGCCACGCTAATTCATGACGTCAACAAATCCGCCGGCCTGCTCTGCTACGAGATTTGCCGGCATCACGGCCTGGCTACTCCTGCCCTGGACCGGTTGGTGCATCTTAACAATGTTGCCGACCTGTTCCTAGAAGATGACCCCGACTTCGTTCTCGCCTGCGATTACGCGAACATGGTCAAAATCTATCAGTTCTGGAATTTATACACTTTAGTCGAGGGAGAGATCGAGCGACTGCTGGACCATCCGTTGCTCGAAGTCATGGCCGTTAAGCGCCGCGTGGAAGACCCGCTCGGGTTTGCCTGGAGCAAAGATAACATTACCGAGATTAGTCCCGGCATTGGCTTCGTCGATACCGTTGTTGGCAATAATAATCTGATCGTTCACCAATTGCTCGAGCGGCAGGCCACGCAATATCCTGTGTTGCTGACGCTCTTTAAGCGAGGCACCGGGGTCATTATTGCCAGCTTGCGCAGCCGCAACGGCGAGGCCCTCAAGATAGCCGAAAGGCTCCAGGGCGGCGGACACGCCAATGCCAGCGGGGCCTCGCTGCCGCGCTCGGTTAAAACGATTGCCGATGCAGTCCATTACCTGCGCCAGGTTCTTGGCCCGAAAAAGGAGACTGAGATCAACAGTCTCGAGAGCCTGTTTGCCTCTGTGGAAAGCCCCCAGAAGTAGGCGCCATGAGCCAATTAGCAACACCGCCTCCCATAACGCCTGCCCGCCTCGATGGCCGTCAGCCAAATCAGTTGCGGCCTCTGCGCTTCCAAAACGACATCGCCCCCCACGCAACCGGCTCGACCCTGGTCGAGTGGGGCAATACCCGCGTGATTTGCGGGGTCACGGTCGAAGAAACGGTGCCGCGCTGGATGAAAGAACAAGGCGTCACGGGCGGCTGGATTACCGCAGAGTATTCGATGCTCCCCTATTCGACCCTGCAGCGCAAAGCGCGCGACAGCACCAAGGGAAAAATCGACGGGCGCTCCCAGGAAATCCAGCGGCTGATTGGCCGCGCCATGAGGGCGGCCCTGGACCTTGAGAAGCTTGGCAGCCGCACGATCTGGATTGATTGCGATGTCCTCCAGGCCGACGGCGGCACTCGAACTGCCGCCATCACGGGCGCCTATGTTGCCTTGCGTTTGGCTATGAAGAAGATGCTGGCCGAAGGCAAGCTGCTGGCAATCCCGATGCTCCAGGCAGTCGCGGCGGTGAGTGTCGGGTTGGTGGGGGAACGAGCCCTGTTGGATTTGTGCTATACTGAAGACGCTGCGGCAGCCGTCGATTTAAACCTGGTGATGAACGCGGCCGGTGAATTCATCGAATTGCAGGGCACAGGCGAGGAAGCCACCTTCAGCGAGGCGCAACTGGCGGAGATGCTGCGGCTGGGCAGGGCCGGCATACAGGAATTGCTCAAAGCACAACAAAGAGCGCTGGGCGAATGAAACGCATAGCGGCTTGTTGTCCTCAGGGACCAGCTTCCCGGGAGTGTTGCTATTAATCGACCTTGGAACTTAACCGTTCTGACCACAAAGGAGGCTGAGGAGGCAGTCGGGGAATTGCTGCAGACGCTTTTTGGTCAACTCCCCACTTCTTATACCGACGCCGAAACCGGGGCAGCCCGGGTATCCGTGTTTTTGCCGGCGAAACCCGAGCAGTTCCGGGCCAAACGGGCGCAGTTAAAAGCTGGTCTCAAGCACATTCAGAGTTGCGGGTTGCGCCTAGGCCCGGGAAGGTTCTCGTTGAAGCGAGTCCGGCAGGAAGACTGGGCCGAGTCCTGGAAACGGCATTTTCGCCGCATCGAGGTGGGTCCACGGCTTCTGATACAGCCAAGTTGGGACCACAAACGTCCGGCTAAGGGACAACAAGCCATCCAAATCGACCCCGGTTTGAGTTTCGGAACAGGGCGGCACCCGACGACCCGCTTTTGCGCGGAAGAGCTGGTTTTCTGGCGAGACGAGCAGCGAGCTCAATCCTTTTTGGACCTGGGTACCGGTTCAGGCATTCTGGCCATCGCCGCTGCCAAAGTCGGCTACGCACCTGTCGATGCAATCGACATTGATCCCGATGCGATACGCATCGCAACCACCAACGCCCTGTTTAACCGAGTAGCCCATTGCATCCGTTTTAGGCGCGAGGACATCTCGCAGCTTCCTCTGGTTTCGAGAAGGAAATACTCCGTCATTTGCGCAAACCTGATTTCCAACCTGCTGATCGAACACCGCGACCGCATTTTGGCACGAGTAGCCCCTGGTGGCCTGCTGGTCCTGGCTGGAATACTTGAAAGCGAGTTCCACCAGGTTCGGACGGCCTATGAGGCGCTGGGGCTGCGGTTCATACGCTCTCAGACAAAAGGCGAATGGCGCTCAGGAGCCTGGGCTCTGAAAAATCGAGGGCGCAGGACGAGGACGTGAACGTGGAGGAGAGAGTCCGTTAAGAATAAGCTCTAACTGACCTTCATGACTTCATCCTATCATCCTATCCTTCGGCACAGTTGCCCGGGTGCATTTCCTGGCGTAAGCTATTCGCCTTTAATGAAAGAAGAATCTCTAGAGCGCCCGTTGCGGGTTGGAATGATCTCCCTGGGATGCGCGAAGAACCTGGTGGATGCCGAGGTGATGCTCGGGACCTTGCTCAAGGAAGGTGTCCAGATCACCAACGATGCCCAGGAGGCGGACGTGCTGATAGTCAATACGTGTTCGTTCATCGACTCAGCCCAGCAGGAGAGCGTCGATACGATCCTGGAATCGGACGCTGTGCGAGAAGCCGGCAACCGCGGACAGGGCTTAGTGGTGGCGGGCTGCCTGCCTCAACGTTTCCGGGATGAGCTGCCCAAGCTCCTCCCCGAGGTGGATGCATTCATCGGCATCGACCAGGTTGCCGGTATCACGGGCATTGTGAAAGCGGCCGCGCTGCGGCGGAAAGAAAGGCTTAGACGCAAAGAATTGCCCAACAGCGCCGATGCGCCCGGAGGGCAAGCGTCTCGCCCGGTCTTTGGCGGCGAGACGCCGCCAAAACCCGCCGACGCTTCGGACCGTTCAACGCCCACCTCCCCTGCCCTGCTCTCGGTCACCGCCCGTCCACGGTACATCCCGGACTATGCCACCCCTCGTTTCCGGCTCACCCCGCGGCACTTTGCGTATGTGAAGATTGCTGAGGGCTGCAATCATCCGTGCAGTTTCTGCATTATTCCGCGCATGCGCGGCTCGCACCGCAGCCGGGCGCAAGCCGATGTGCTGGAGGAGGCCCGCGCTTTACTGACCGGCGGCGCGCGCGAACTTAACTTGATTTCGCAGGACTCGACCTATTACGGCCTGGACTTGCGCGCCAACCACAGCCCGGCTATCGCCGCCCCGGAGCGATTCAAAGCGGCTGTCCGCTTGCTCCCGTCCGAGGCGCCTACCCTCTGCAGTCTTCTGCGCCAGTTGAATGCGTTGCCCGGGCAATTCTGGATTCGCCTGCTCTATACGCACCCGGCGCATTGGACGGATGAATTGATACAGGCCATCGCCGAATGCCCCAAGGTAGCGCGTTACGTCGATATTCCCCTGCAACACATCCACCAAAACATGCTCGAACGGATGCGGCGCGAAACGTCGCAGGAATACATCGTCAAACTGCTCGAACGAATCCGCTCGGGTATTCCGGGCATCGCCCTGCGCACAACCTTTATTGTCGGGTTCCCCGGCGAGACGGAGGAATATTTCGAGACTTTGCTCGAATTCATTCGCGCAACGCGTTTCGAGCGACTCGGGGTTTTCACGTATTCAAAGGAAGAGGGGACGCGCGCGGGGCAGATGGCAGGTCAGGTGCCGGAGAAGACCAAACGCCGGCGCCGCGACCGGGCGATGGCGGTTCAAAGGCAAGTGGCGGCGCATATGTCTGGGTCGTTTGTTGGCCGCACGATACCCGTGCTCGTCGAGCGCGAGGCAAGCGCCAAAGAGTTGCACAAGGCGCAGGTTAGCTCCTGGGAGCACGGATTGATTCGCCGACCCGGGGAACTTCTTCCGCATCTAAAGGGAAAGTATTTCCTGGCGCGCGGCGAGGCCGATGCGCCGGATATCGATGGACGTGTTTACATCCGAGGGCGAGTCCCCGTCGGCGAGTTTGCCCAGATAAAGGTCATCGGGCACACGGATTATGATTTGATTGGGGAACCCGCATGAGCGGCCATCAGACGAGCTGGAAACGCTATCCGACAATGGCGGTTTGCGGCTTTTGCAGTTTTTGGCGCCGCCGCCTACTGCCCTGGCCTCCCGATGGCATTTGTGCCCCCCGGACTCGGCGAAGGGAAGCCCAGGAATGCTTTGGTTCGCCCCCGGCTGATGCCGGCTGTGTCTTTGGAATAGACGGTGACAAGCGCGAACATACCATTGGCCATGTGATCCGCCACGTGACAATGGAACAGCCAGTCGCCGGGATTATCGGCCAACATGTCGGCCACTTTCATTGAGGCTGGCAGCAACTCGACGGTGTCAGTTCGCCGTGTCCCCTCTTCAAGTACCCGCAGGCCATGCCAGTGCGGCGTGTGCAAATCGGTTTCCGCACCCAAGCCAAAGAGATACCACCGCACCCTTTCGCCCTCATTCATTTCCAGGCCAGGCAGGTTGCCATAGATATAGCCATTAATCGCATAACGCTGGCCCTCGTCCGCGAGATCAGGCTGAGGGCCAGACGATTTGAACCGTTTTTGGCTTTTCTCGACTGTCAGTGCGCTGATCAAGTTGCTCAACGACTCGCTGCCGCCCGCGGCCTCCAATCCTTCCTCGGCTTCTGTGTCCATCCCGTTTTCGTTGAAAATCATGAACAGAGCAGGCATTTCCCGATCCACGTCTTTGGGTGTGCCATCGGGTCTGGCCCGTTTGGGGTCCGTGACAATAATAAAGCCCACGAGGCCGAGGTTGATCTCGCCTTCACCGCTTACGTGGCTGTGATAGAGCCATGCCTTGGAACTGGGTTCCGTAGGAAGCGGCCCGGACTTCTCGTCGAGATACCAAACGTAATCGAACCGGGCATTTGGTCCAACGGCCGCCCCGAGCCCGGGAGAGGAACGCCCTTCTTTGTTTCTTGTTTGGAGCAGTTTTAACTGCCTGCTGTTACCGTAGTAGCTGCCTTCACTGTCCTTGTCATATTTGAGACCATGCGGGTGCATGGAAAGAGGCAAGGCAGCGCGGTTCAAGAAAGTGATCTCCAGATAATCTCCCACCACGCCCCGCAACACCGGCCCAAGAATGCCCAACCGCCGAGCCTGCGGCACGCGCTTGGTAAATGTGGCGTCTGTGTATTGGAAATAACGCACCTTGCGAATGAGATGCCGCGAAATAACATCCGCCGAGGGCGTGGCGCCACAAATCGGATCGGAGCCGATGGGCATAAAATCCCATTGGTCCGGCTCAGCGGCAATGTAGTAGTGGTGGGTCTTGGCGGGGTCGGGGATTTGGCCGAAATATTTGCCGCCCATCTCGCCCATGCTGGAGGTGACCGTGGGGTTGACATCATAGGCCAATCTTTGGCCAAGAGCCTCTAGAAAAACCAGAAGCCATATGAGGATCAGAACCAGTTGGATTGTGCTTCGAGATGACATTGAACCACAGGCCTTCACCTCAACCAACGCGAGAGCGCCAAAAGGCTTGTCTTCAAATGAGGAGCTTTGGAGCTGTAGCTACTTGTAAGCGCGATAAAAGAGGATGGGCGCGGTTGAATTGACGTTCGGAATTATGGCCGAGAGGTTGGTCAACGACACGCCGACCCAATTACTCCAGAAATTGGGAGCGGTTACATTGGTCGAGAATTGAAGCTGGTAGCTGTCGCCCGGGATACCATAGAGGGTCAGCAACCGGGCGCCGTTGGAGATGGAGCCCTCCAGCAGCGGTTGAGAGCCGATCACCACTACCCGGCCCGCTGAAGCTGAGGCGTTGGGCAGCAGCAGGCTTTGAGTGTTAGTCGCCTCGAATGAAATCGGAGAGAGGCTGATAAAGGCCGAGGGCAAATTCGATGCCACGTTAAAATTAATTCGCGCAATTTGCTGGTCGCCCACGAAGCTCTGGCCCGGCGGCGCGGCAAAATCGACCTGAAGCGTATGGGAACCGATGACCCGCAGGGAGACGGCGTTCAGCAGGGTTGCCGTGGGCTGAACGAAAAAGTCGCTGAACTCGGCAATCGGCATGTCCAGGATCAGGGAGAACCCGCTCAAGGCCGCTGAAGAATTCAGCATCACCGAAAGCGACCCGCCCGTGCCGGTGAGTGCAGCCGTCGAACCAAGGCTCAACTGGGCCAACAGCGGCGTGAGAGCGAGTTGCGATTCCTGGGCGACGAGGAAAACATTTGAGAACCCCAAAGCGAAGGGCTGTGAAAGCGAAGCAGGGGCGGCGCTCAGAACGGCTGCTGTGAACCCTTGATTTGAGGCGAAGGCCAGGTTTGTGGCACCGCTCAAAGCCAGGAGATCGTTTAAGTTAAAGAACGCCTGGTTCGTTGCGGCGCCATCCCCAACCACGGCGGCCAGCACACTGGGAGAATTTGTAGCGGAAATCGTGACGATACCGCCTTCAATATTACGGTCGTTAACCGTCACAACCACTTGGAGGTCTTCCAACACGAAGCTGGTCTGCTGGGCGGTGGTGACGGCAGGCAGCGGCCCACTCGCCGGCCAGACGGCGCTTTGGCCGTTCGTATTAGTCACTTTGAGCTGATAATAGTAGGTCGTGCCCGGGGCACAGTAGGAAACCCGGGCATACAAGAGGCCTTGGCTGGCAGACTGCTGGCGCAGAGTGCTTTGATTGAGCAGACGGTCATAAGAATTGGTCAGCAGCGGGTTTCCGGACGCCAGCGGGTAGTACTCGATCCCGATCTGCCCAGCAAGGTTCGTCGTGCCTGCTGGGTCCGAATAAACAGAAAGCGAAAAGGACTGTGCGGCCGAAACAGGGGATACCGCGCCGATAATCGAAAACGTTTCAGGCGTAACGTTGGCTGGCACAACATTGGTAATGAGAATCCCAGCCAAAGCTGAGGTGCTCACGCAAGAACAGGTCGACGCAAACAACGCCCGCCCCCAGCAGCCGGGCCGGCGCAGTCCAGACTTGTGGCCAGTTGCCACGCGATTCGGGAGCTTAAATTGGCGAAATGGCGCGCGCATGGATCTCTAGCTGGAAGGTCTCGATGGTTTATTGGCGCGGCGCGGGCTAAGGGCGCCGGTGCCGGAGCGCTCCAATCCACGTTCACCTTTTCGAGCCAAAACGGCCTCGCCTCCGGCCAGGATGGCATAGTGCCGTGTGCCGCCTGCTTTCAAGAGGCGCGCGGAGCTTTCAGCCGTGCCATCGGTGCTATCGATAAAAACTACCAGCGGCGCCTTGCCCGATGAGCTGGCATTCCTGGTCTCAGCGGCGGATTTCATCACACGGCACCCAGGAAATTCCAAACTCAAATCCGTAAGGGCTAAGGCGGCCTTGCCCGGTGAACCGGGAACCGAAGCCGCCTTTGGTTGCCGCCGCAGGTCCACAAGCACCACGTCGCCCGGCAATGCAGTCTTGAGCTGGGCGTAAGTGATATAATGCAGGGCTTCACGCCTGGCGCCTTGGCCTTTGGTGGTCAGCAGGTGCGCTTCTTCCCAAGCGGCATAACCGCCAGCAAGTGTCTCGGCATGGATGCCCGGCAGCTTGCCCAATTGCGCTGCGGCCCCCTCGGCAGCTCCTGAATCGTTTATGCCCAGTCCGCTGTCATAAACCACTACAGCCCCTAGGGGCGGTAGCTTCTTTTGCGAGCAAAGCGAAGCCGGAATGTTGATTGCCCCTGGGACATGACCTTGGGCGTAAAGCACGGGCGAGCGCACATCGATGATCGTCAGTTTTTCCCGCTGCGCGAGGCGTTGCTGCAACTGGGCCAGGGTGGCTGATTGAGCCTGTAAGGACGTGAACGCCCCCAGCAAAGAAGCTAACACCGCTCCGCCGGCGCACTCTGCCCAATGGCGGAGACAATTCTTGTTCTGATTTGAAATGTTCATGGTGATTGTGGCATAAAGCCGTTAATTGGAGCCGTCAGGTTCACCATCAAGACAGCGACGTTGGGAATGGTAAAATCATCACCTACAATAGAGCCGTTTTGCACCGTCGCCACGCGCCATCGACCCGATTGCGAATCCAGCATGCGTACAGCGGAGGCATTGCCCAGACCGAGCTGGCGCAAGAGGGTGTAGGCGCTATAGCCATCCGGGAAGGCCGTAAAGCTAAACACGTTTGCCCCGGCGGACAAATTGAGCGGTGCGCTATTGTTAAGACCCAAATCGAGCACCTGCTGCCGATCAAATTGCAGCCAGAGGAATAAGCCCGGTACAAGATTGAAATTCGGGCCAGAGGCAATGCCATTGTTCAAGACGGCGGTTTGGCTGGTGACTTGAGGGACCACCGCTGTGTATTCCGTCACCGCCTGCACCCCATTAGACCCCCACAAGGCGAGCAGACCGTAGGCATTGACCGCTTCGGTCGCCATGGCCGGGGTGACGGCGACCACATTCTTATTCTGGAACACCGGCTGTAAAGAAGGCAACGTGGCCGTGACGATACGGGACTGGTTCGAAATGGTTTCGAGCCAAACCGCCCGGTTATCGGCTAAGGTCGCCAAGGTTTTCATCGTAGGTGTGCGGGTAAGCGGTATGGCGATTTGGCTGGGCAGGTGAATCAGGCGGCCATTGCCAGTTTGCGGTCCGAGCGAATTCTCAGTGCAAACCACCCAGGAGCCGTTGATAACCGGCAGCATCTCGTCTTCGGGTGTGCTGGTGATGCGGACCTCGCCATTGCGAAGCAAATCGAAACCATAGAGGTCCAGTTCGAGATTGCGGGCGTCTTCCCAAACAATCCAATTGCCATCGATGGAGGGATGGAATTTCCCAAAGAGATTCGTGGTCAGCCGGGTTACCTGCGTTGTTTCGAGATTGGCAAAATATATCTCTCCAGCCCCCGGGTTGCGGAGGTCCTGCCAAACAACGCGCGCGCCCTGCACATCGGCATCGATTTCATCCTGAGTCGAAGGCGAAACGGCCAGGAGATTCGAACTGATAAGATTCAAGGCAAAGAGTTGCCAGTGGGCAGTGGTGCTTCCAAAGGCGCGGGATTGATAAACAACCCACGGCCAGTCAATGGCCGGGTTGATTTCGTCTGTTGCAGCAGTGCTGGTAAGAGCCTGCGGACCAGAGGCGCCTTCAAGGTCCTGCATATAAACATCCCAGTTCCCATTGGCTTGCTGTGCCTGCCAGACCACATAGCGCCCATCGGTCCTTGGATTTTCCTGGCTTAGAGAAGTGCGAGTGATCTGCTGGATTGCCGCAGTGCTGGTCAGGTCCTGGGCATAAATCTCCCAATTCCCATCGCTCTGGTCCTGCCAAACCGCCCAACGGCCCCGAGCGCGTGGGTTCTGCGGGCCACGCGTAAAATCCGCCAGAACGCTAGTGGACCCGGACCAGGAGCCCAGTTGAGCCAAGCCGACGGTGAAATTGGTGTCGCCAAGGGCATCGATCAGAGTGATTCGGACGGTGTACCACCCAGGAGGCTGGCTGACGCCGGCGCCGCTCAGACCGTTCCAATTATAGGCAACTGGACCGTTGACATTCGTGTACGCCACAGATAGCACATTGCTGAGCGCACTCAGGTCGTAGCCGTATATCGGGTTGACCGTCCAGGCAACCGTCGTCGGATTATTGGTAAGCTGGTAAGTGCCATTGATGTCGCCTAGAATAGCGACCTGTTGGGTGCCGGCCGGCAAGTTGGTCAAGACAAGTTGAGTAGCCACGGGAGTTGGCGCGCGATAATAACTATCGTTCAATGTCCAGCGGTAATTGGTCACGCCTGTGCCCCCCACGCTTAACAATGCTGAGCCTGACAGTGAAGGTGTCGAGGGTGTTCCAGCTATTGTGGTCGCGGGGGCGGCGGCATCCACTACCCAGCTCACGCTGACTGCATTGCTTGGGTCCAGGTAGTTCCCGTATTGTGAACGGCCCAACACCGATACCGTTACATTGCCCGGCGCAAGTCCGGATAGGTTGAGCGGCGTAGTCACCGGGCTCTCAGCACTCCAAGAACCTCCATTGAGCTGGTAGATGTAAAAGTCCACGTTTTGGCCGCCGATACTCAGGGACGCCGAAGTGCTGGCAGTCGGGGAGGAGGGTGCATTTGAAATGGTGGCCCAGCCGACGACGCCCTGGAAGATATCAATTTGAGCATTGAGCGCGGTCGGGCTAAGCGCCGGCTGGAAGGTTATTGGAACGCTGCCGGGCCGGATGGAGAGCGCACCGCCGGCATTGACGATGGGCTGGGATGGGACCGACACCGAACTGAAGGCCAAGGAGCCTGGGCCTGGCACAACCAGAGTCACATTATGATTTGTCTCACGATTGCCGCTGGTATCCTGGGCATAGAAAGAGAGCTGATAGGCGCCAGGGTCGGTGAGGCTGAACGGCAGGGCCACCGCAAAAGGCGCGCCTTCAAGGCTGTCGTAGATAGTGACCGGGCTGGCGTCTTGAGAAAGGAAATACATCTGGGTCGTCGGGGTGACATAATAAATGCCATTGGCCTGAGCCACGGGTCCCGCAAAGTTGAGAGTAGTGACAGGGGGCATTATATTTGGCGGGATATTGGTATAGGTAACCGTGTAGCTGTAGGGAGCCACATCGACCAGGTCGAAGATATTCAAATACGTATCCTTGAAGTTGGTAATGGGCTCGTAGTGGATGCTCGTCCAGTAATTGTTCGGGTTCAGCACCTTTCCATCGGAGCGAACGACCGAGCCGATGGGCAATCGGGCCTGGCCGAGGTCCGTCAGTCGGAGATAACCCCAGCCGGAGAGCGTGGCGTTCAAGTTGATCTGGAAAGGATTGGGACCGCCGACGATCGAGGCGTTCGTGAGAATATTCACCGGATACACCCCGCCCTGGCTTTCATAGAGTGAATCAGGGATGAGATTGTTGATGCTATCGAGCTTGCCGCTCGTATCGGCTAGGAAATCGCGGACATTATCCCGGCTAGGCTGATCGTCGAGCACCTCATGCAGAAAGAGATAGGCATTGACGGATTTAATCAAAGAGGTCTCCTGTCCACCCAAGGCGCTCGAGTGAGTGTAGGAGGCGCTTACGGAAAGAAACGTTCCCGAGAGCGTGACAATCATGTCCCAGGCGCCTTTGGCAGCCTGGCCGGGTTGAAGGGTCCCCAGGTTCACAGTCAGGTCGGCATTGGACAGCGCCGAATCGTTGACACGCGAGCCCAGGAGTTGGGCGACCAGCGGCGTGTTTTGCACGTTCGAGACGATCTTAGGTTGTTGCGAATCGATATTGACATTATTAGCCGGGCCGTAACCCACGTCCTGCACCAGAACACCGAACGTGAAGGGGATTGGGGCGCCCAGGCCCGTGAATGGGTCCATGCCAGTGACATCGCGCGGAGTGAAATAAGTGATCTGCAACTGGGCGTCGGGCATGACTGTAATGGGCGCGGGGCTGACGACCAGCGAGGCCGCTGGGATGGGCACACCATTAAGCTGTCCACTCAAAACGGCGCCCACACGGTAAACGGTCCCAATGGCCGCCGTGCCACCTGCCGTGACCGTTGGGATAATAAACCATCGGATAGTCGCCGTTTGCCCCGGGCCAATCGTCCCCGAGCCAGTGACATCCTGGATGTTGCCAAGCGTTGGGGGTTGAACAAAAAACAGGCTCGAGGAATCGTTTTGAACGCCGTTGGTGGAGTAGAGGGGATTTTCAAATGTCAGGTTCGCAGCGAAGCCCGTAATCGGGTTGTTCGGGTCATTGTCGGTAATCTGGAGCGTCGCCTCGAAACCAATGCGCTCGAGGGTCAGCCGCTGGGAAATGACCATCTTGATTTGGGAACAAATCCCTTGCTGTTGTTCCTGGGCCAAAGAAGAGAAGGCGAGCAGCAGACAGGCCAGGAACAAAAGCAGACCCTGCGGCTTAAGACCGCGCTGGCACTTTGAATTTGCAGCACGCATTTGCATTACTGGGCCTTTTGGCGGGTCAGGTGCAACTGGGCAGGAACTGCCTCAGTGGTTCGAGAGTTGCCGGCTGCTTTTCCAGCCAAAGACGAGGGGCTCTGCTGGCACAAATCGTGAACGAGGATGCCATTGGCATAGAAAGCCGTGTCTCCGGTGAGGCCCAGCGTATAGACCTTTAGTGAACGCTCCACAACCTGGTTACGGACAACTCGAAGACGATGTTCCTGCCAATCGAGAACGTAATCGCCGATACCCAATTCAGCGGCCGGCAACCAACCTTTGCCATCCACCCAAAAGAGGTGCTCGGCCGTTGCAAACAGGCTCCGGACAACCCCACCTGCAGTATCAATAACCTGGATGTTTTGAATCTTGTGGGTATTGAATTCAAGGACCTGATTGACTTTGGAAACGTCTCCGGCCTGGACCCCGCTTTGTACCAGGTCATTGGTAGCCAAAGTGGAGATGGCCCGTTGGGTGCCGTCGGCCATCCGCACAAGGGTATCGGCCGGGAAACACCCCACCGGCTGGCCTACGATTGTGTCACCCGAAGACGGTCCGCCACCGCCACCGCCACCGCCACCGGCGAGACCACCCAGCAGATTGCCAATAATGCAACCAACAGCCTGCGCCACCGCGCTGCCCAGCGCGCTGGCCGCATCCCCGAAATCATTGGCCAGTTGGAGCACACCGTACAATGCCGCCACGGTGGCTGCGGCCGTTTGCGGGTCCAAATCTTTCACGCACCGCTCTTGGGCGCTGAAAATCGCGGCCAGACCACCCATTACATCGGGGTTCATCAAATCGCTGAAACCGAAAGCACCCATGAAGGCACTGGCCACGCAACCCGCGGCGCCACCGCCGTCGAGCTTCGCGGGGCCAGGGCCCGTCGAGGAATTAGTCACGCCGAAGCTGAATACCATGGGCACCGACACGGTTTGCTGCGGCAGCAGCACGGGAATGTAAGTAATCAACGGGGTGAAGCTCGCCGCCCCAGACTGGCTTCCTTTAATCTGGACATCGGTCATTTGGACCAAGCCGTAGTTTTTGGCATTCACGAGGAAACTGGCTTGGAAACCGGGAGTAACGTTGTTGAAATTCTCTGCCGCCGGGTCCAGGACAAGCACCCCGGCCGGGACATAAGTTTCAAAGGTTTGTTGGACCTGCAACTGGTATTGGTCGGAAAAGGGCACCGGCACCACGCTGAAGCTGACCGTGACAAGGCTGCGCGAGAGGCGGGTATGCTGATAAACGACCTGGTCCGGGATGACGTTCACCGTGCCAACGTTGGCCGAACAACCTGGCGCTGTGGCTTCCCAATTCCAACTGCCTCCTTGCAGATTGGTGACCGTTACGAACCCATTGGTATCCGTCAGGACCGGCCCGGCATCCATCCGCAGCGCGTCGTTGTGCAACCGTATAGAAGCGCCCGAGACCTGCTGACCCAGGATGTCATCCACCTCAAACTGAACGCCACCGGTTTGATCGGACGTCACCACGGCATAAACATTAATCGTATAAGGAATACTCAAATTGCTGCCATGGAGCACGACGGCATCCTGGTAGATTGTCAGCGGCGTTGTGTCGGGCGGATTGAAAACAACGCTGAACGTGTTCGACTGGCCGACCGGCAAATCCGGCAGGTGCACCAACCCATCACTGCCGAGCGGCGCATTTACAGCCATCCAGGTTACATTGGTTGGCGGAACCAGGGTAAGTCCGCGCAGGGTATCCAGGCCGCTATTCATGAATGTGATTTGGCCGCTGACTTGGTTGCCCCGGTTCAAGCTGACTTCCAAATAGCCGGACGCAGGTGAAACCACTGTGACCACCGGGACGGCCGGGAACAAATCGACCGTGCCGGTTAAGGTGACTGAAGCCCCTTCGGCAGAAGTGAAGGTAAAATCCACCTGCGCAGTGTCCGGCGCGTTAATCGAGGCCGCCAATTGGAGTTCAACATTTTGACTCTGGCCGGCCGCTATCGACAAAGCCGGGCCGCCCAGGTTGGTCCCGGTAATCGAGGTAATTGGGGTTAAATTAGTCCCCGCCACCTGATAGGCGCTCAAGGTGGTGCTCAAGGCTGTCAGCGCTGTATCGCCAGGATTGATCAACCGCACGCTGAAATTGAGCGTGCCGTTTTTGGACATTTGAATGTCTTCGGCATTGGGCGTGACGTAGAGGCGGTAAATCGTAATTTGGGCCTGGTTCAACTGGTCCAGAACCAGAGGATGACACGCCCAAATGCTAAGGCTGCCCCCAAAGCCCGGCGGTGGGAAGAAGGTAAATGAGTAATTTCCGTTCGTATCGGTGGTGACGCTCTGGTACCATTTGTAACCGCGCGTGGCGAAGCCGATGTTAAGCATTGCCGAAGGCAGCGGCAGGCCGTTGGTCTGGCTGATCGCCTGGCCTGTGATTACCACAGGCTGGTCGTTGGCATAAGCAGGATGGTCGGTTTGAGCCGTCCCATAGTAAGGTGGCAGCGCCAGGCTCGGAGAAATCATGGCGCCGCTCAACGGGCCGGAGGCCATCTGGCCGGCAGCGCCCAACTGATTGTAAATGGCCGTGGCCACTGCAACAAAAGCCACGTTAGTGGCTCCGTCCAGCGCGGCAGGAACCAACACGTTGGGCACACTGAAGGTCAGCGATGACCCGGGCGGGATATCGAGGTAGCCGGTGCCGTCGTTCAGGAAAACTGTCCCCGGCGGCGCCCCTTGGAATGCGGTTCGACTGACCTCCTGGCCCACGTTGTTCTGCACCGAAATGTAAAGGTCACCCGGATGCGCATTGAAACCGCGCGACACAATGAGTTGCATATCCGCATACCCGTGATTGAAAACCTGGACCTGGAAGGTGTTTAGTCCCCCGGCCAATGGCACCTGGTTGGCTGCGACTGTCATCTCGATACCCGGTCGCTCACTATTTGCCAGCACAAAGCTTTCTTGATATGACGCGCTATTGCCCTCCGAATCAGTCTTCTGAAATAGTTGCACTGTCATCACCTGGTTACCGACCACGGGCGATTCCGGCAACACCAACGTCTGCTGCATGTTTGCGCCGGCGGCGAGACTGCCGGTGACGGCTTGAGTAACGCTTAATGAAGCTTGGCCGCTGCCCGCGCGGCTCAAAACCAACTGCGACATCGGCAGGGCTGCCGTACTGCTGAGGTTCGTTACCGCGATCTGGATTTGATCGAAGTAATGAATAAGCACCGGGTTGCTTCCATTGGCGGCGAGGCCCATGGCGAAAGGATAGACGGTTACAACCCGTTGGGGGCTTTCCTGGCCCGACCCGTTGACGGCTGAGACGCCGTACGCGGTGGCATCGCTTAGGGCAAGGTTGTCAAGGTAGCTTGTTGTTCCTGTCAAAGGTGACGCATTCTGCTTAACGCCGTTTCGATAGACGTTGAAACCGACCACCGTGTTATCTGTGGATACCCAATTCAGAAGAGGCGCTTCACCCGCCATGACGGTGACTGAAAGGTTGTTTACAGGGCTAACAAGCAATTGAAGCGATACCGGCGAGCTGGGGCTGGCATTCCCAACTGCATCAACGGCTGATACGACGTAAGTATCGGTGCCTCGAGGGGGATAATCGATAATGGGAACCACGCTGGAGACCGTCTGGATCAAAGTCCCATTGCGATAAATGCTGTAATGATCCGGGGTTAATCCACCCCCCGGTTCCTGCCAGGAAACCTGCACTCCTGTAGCCGCCAGGGTCACTATGACATTTGTTGGCGCCAAAGGCGGCGTGCGAGCTGAAAGTGCATGAACGACGTTGGAGATGCCGCTCTCCGAATCCAGCCTGCTGGCACTCACACCATAGCTGTAGAGGCCATCGGTCGGAGGCAAATCCAGCACGTTATTGCTCGTGATATTATCGATGTCGAGCGTTGCGGGGATGACGAAGTTGGGCCCAGCTTCCCTGTAAAGTCGATAGATTTGCGCGTTGCTGACAGTATTCCACGTCAAGCTGACATAGCCCCCGGCCAGGCTGGTGGCGGTTAAACCCACGGGTGCTACAGGCGGAGAAGGCAGGGCGGTGTTGTAGATTTCAAGCTGTCCGCCGCTGGTGATGCTGGTGCCCACGTTGCCCAGGCTGTCCTGGGCGCTCAAGGCGAACGCTCCAAACCCAGAGCCCATTGCCGGCGTGAGCGTTATGGTTCCATTCCAATTATTGCCCGCGCCTGAGAGCGATATGGGCACGTTGGCGCCCACTGGAGGGTGGAAGCTTAGGGTCGGCGTTGTTCCCGAGCCTGCGGGTTTGCTCAAGATCAGGTTAACGGCGAGGTTTGTGTTGTTGATTGTTTGCACAGGGCCCGCGGGCGCAGTGGCGACCGTGCCGGTGGGCGGGGTGGTGTCGATGACCAGGTTCTGTCCGGCTGGTGAACCCTGGAAAAGATTTCCCGAGGTATCCTGAGCCGTAGCCTGAACGGCCGCCGTTCCGGAAGGGGTGGAAGAGGTGACCGGAAAGACAGTCTGCCACGTGTTGAGTGCAACGTTGGTTAAGCTGAGCAAGATAGGGGAGGTGGACCCAGCGGGTTGAATCGTAAGGGATGGCTTTGCTGCGAGGGCTTTGCTAGAACCGAGGGTAATGTTTAACGGACCAACGCCGACCGGCTGAGACGACCCATAGACAATGCTTAAGGAAGGTGGCACAGGATCGTAGTTAATCGAAACCAAGGATGAAAGCGGGCTGGCATTGCCGGCCGCGTCATATCCGACAACGCCAAAGTAGTACGTGCCTGCTGCCAATCCTTGCAAATTATCCGTTAGAACTCCCAGCGGTCCGGCATGAGCCAGCGCCTGGCCAAGCGAGTTGAATGGGGTGGTATTCCAGAATAATTGAAATGCTGTGGGCTGTTTACCGCTCGCCGGCAAGGTCCAGGTCAGGGTCAATCCGGCTCCAGGTGTATAAATCGGGGCAGCCATCGTCACAGCCGCCGGCGGGATGGTTTCGGCCGTGATATGCCGCGGCGCTGAGGGGGTCGTGCCAGTATTGTCGAAGGCAACCGCTACAAGCGTATTGACCCCTTCGGTTAAAATGACATTAGGCACGGCAAAATTGCCGTTCGCATCTGTATTGGTTGTTAGCAGGAGTTGGCCATTGTCGGTGAGTTGAATGCTCATGTCCGGCTCAGCCGTTCCGCTGACATTCAGCACCCCATTATTCGTGACGTAGTCCGTCGATGGGGAAAGAATCTGAGGTGCCAAAGGCGGAGTGAGCGCCACGACCACATTCTCTTCAAGCGTGGCGGCGTTTCCGGCAGTGTCCCGCGCGAGCAATACCGCCTGATGGGTACCATTATTCTGAGAGCGGATGTCGAAAGAGTAGGAGAAGCTGCCTCCACTGTTTGTTGCCAGACCCACGCCATCCCAATAAAACTCCATATCTTGCATGCCCAGAATGGCCGTTGCCGAACCGGTGACTGTCACTGGGCGGTTCAAAGTTTCACCTTCAGTCAGGCTGAATGAGTTAATAACTGGTCCGGCGGTGATGTAAGTGACATCCACCTCGACCGGCGTATTGGTTTGGCCTGTAACGCTGCGGAATTGCGCAAAGATATGCTTCAAGCCGCCTCCTGCCGAGAGTGGGAAAGTTGCGGAATTGGTGAATGGACCAAAGAACACGCCGTTAAAAGTATAATCCTCGCTCAGGCGCATGCTGGTGGCCGTCCGGCATGCCAGTTGCAGATTGACCGATGAAGTGCCCACCTGCGTAAGGCCCCCCACAACGCCCAGGGCGGGCGTGAGCAAGGGCGCGTACGTAAGGAAAGGGGTATAAGTTACATTGCCCTGCAAGAGCGCCGTGATACTGGATTGTGTGGCTGTGCCCCACCAATTCGAGATGGCGGTCAGCGCAGCGCTGCCGGAATTCCAAAGGTTGGTGTTATTGTCCTGGAGGACTGAATTCTCAATGCTAAGCGTTGCCGTATCGGCTTGCTCGGCCCCAATGCCGTTCAACGAGAGCAAGGCGCTGCTGGTATTCAGGGAAGCCCCATTCTGGAGCGCCAATCCCTGCAGATTATGCTGAGCCGTAAAAGCAAGGACGGAGGGGCTACATCGGTCGATAAGCAGGCCGCCGCCGTACAAAATGGTGACAAAATTCAGACTCGAGCCGCCCGCGCCACTGGTCAGAGTGACCCCAGACCAATCGCCAGGCGCAGGGGAATTTCCAGGCGAGTCATTGGCCGAATCGAACACAATCGGGGCAAGGGCGGTCCCGTTGGCAACCAAGGTGCCTTGCTCGATCGTCAGGCCGGTGCCGGGGGAGAACAGCAGGCTGGTCCCAGGTTGAATCGTAAGAGTCGCGTTATTGGCGACAACCACGCTTTGATAGATAGGCACGACCGTCTGCCCTGCCCCGCCGATGGTTGTGTTCGCGCTAATCTGACCGGCGTATGGATCAGACCAACTCACTGTGGCAACACTTGGATTGAATCCATTCGTGTCGTTAAAACCCACTACGGCGAAATGGTTGGTTTTTGTGCGGTCCAACCCGTTGATTTGAAATGAGGTCTGCGCAGGGCCCACTGTTCCCACAGGAGTTAACCCTGCCACCGAAGTATAATTGGCCGGTTCCGAGTAAATCCAGAACCCGCTCAACCCAAGAAGGGCGGAGCTGTTATAGTTATTCCACGAAACCAGGGCCGAGGAGCCCCCGACCGGGGTTTGCTGAATGCTGACCGGGGGGGGGATTGAACTGGTAAGCAGGATTGGCAAAGGCGTCACCGCCGGCAGGCTGTTGCCAACATTGTCGAATGCCTGCAGCGCCACATAATACGGCGTGTCCAGGCTCAGACCGAAAATCTGGAAGATGCGCGCGCCTGCGCCTAAACCAGTTACGGCCGGCAGGCCCGCGGCGGAGTTAAAGTTGGTGCGTTCGAGAAACACACGGAACCCGGCTAGGTTGGGGGATGCGCTATAGCCGGCCCAACTTACAGTCGCTGAAGAACTGTTCGATGCCGCCAGGAAGGGAATAGGATTCGGCGGCGGGGTCGCTTGAATCAGGAAGGAGACCGGATTAGTCAGGGCGAGAATATTGCCATTCAAATCTGAGGCGCCAGAAACCAATAATTGCATCGTACCGTCCATTCCCGGAGAGATGGTAATGGGTGGGGTAACATAGGTGTCGTTTTGCAGGAATGTTGAGGCCCAGTTCCCATTCGATGAAATGGCCGCCTGGACTGCCGCAGCGCTATTGGTCAGCACAATCACGGGCGAGACATTGGTTGTCATGGTCCGATCAAACTGCAAGCTAAGGACAAAATTGGTGGTAGCCGGAACGGGGCTGCCGAAGTTTGAGGACACGCGGGACAGCACGGGCAGGATGGTCTTGGCGCTATAGACGGCCACATAAAAGAGGTTCGTGGGGTCAAGCGTCGAAAAGGTCTTGCTGAAACTTGCGTTAGGGCTTGCCAGGGTGTTGCTCAAAGTGAACTGCTGGAAGGTATAGATGAAGGGCGGATTGGTGACTGACAGCGGGGCGCTGAAATTTGCGGTCTGGCCATTGTTGTAGCTGCCTGCGCCAGCCACTGGCGCCAAACCCGATGGGGCTGTGGCCGTGGCCACCACATGAACCAGATTGGCCGCGGCATAGTTCGCTGTGAAGAAGTGATTGGAATAAACAACCGTCACCAACGTCGGATTCAGGCCGACGGTATTCGCCCCCTCAGTCCAGGAACTGAATTTATAGCCAAAGACAGGGTAAGCTGTCAGCACGTTGGTCGTCCCGTAATAAAACGAGCCGCCTCCCGTCACGGTGCCAGCCCCGGGCGGCACATTGGTGACCGATACGGTGTAGAGCGGCAGGGTGAAATTGGCCACCAAAGCACGGTCCCGCGTCGAGGGGAACGAATAGCTGTTGTTGGCGCTCTCAAAAACGCCATTCTCTGTCCAACTCTCGAAGAGGTAGGGTATCGTGCCATTGGTCTCCGTAGCGGTCACGGTAACCGTGCTGCCTTGGAGGAAAACTCCGCCACCAGTAGCCGTCCCGGCTGTCGGAGGGTTGACCGACGTGGCGATAGTGAAGCTCTGGCCAGTGAAGGGTTGCAGGACGAAGTTTATAATCGTGTTAGCGTTATTAATGAGTGCGACTTGATTGGCCACGCTATTGTAGCCATGGCCAGGCAAGCCAACCAAGTTCACCAACCAAGTGCCATTGGTGACATTGAGGAGGTAATTGCCATTGGCATCCGTGGCGCCGCTGATATAAGAGCCCACTCCATTGGTCGTATAGGCAAATACGGTGAGGTTGGGCACGGCGTGGCCCTGATTGTCCGTGACCGAGCCGGTGATTTGCTGGTTGAACCCGGCGCTGGAGACCACTTGCAGCAAGAGGGTGCTGGGTGTGTATGAAAGCTGCCAAGCCTGGCCGGCCTCTAACTGCGGAAAATTCACTGAACCAAACGCCCCCGCCTCGGCCGCATAAGAAATGAGCGAGAGGATATCGCCGGTAGCCGGCACATAGCCATTAAGGGCATTGACTGTCAGTGTGCCGTCGAAATTCAGGTTCCCGGCAATCGCTACGTGCCCTGCGCTCGAGAGATTGGTAACGCCAAAATCCATTGTAGCCCCGGTAGGTGCATAGGCTGGATTGCCGCTGAAAGCTACCGTTCCACTCATCAGCGCCAGTGTTCCGGCATCATAAAAGGGTATGCTGATGGAGGTGGTTCCAGCAGTCGCCGACTTCTGCACGGTCCCTGAGTTCTGGAAGTAGCCATTGGTGCTGCTGCAGCTTTGGTTCAAAGTCTGATCGCTGAGGATATTCCACGCAGCCCCCGCCAAGTTCACTATCGGGCCGGCCTCGACTGAACAACTATAAATGTCAAGAACCCCGCCCAGCCAATTGACTGTTCCAGAATTCGTCAGAGCCGCCGTCAAATACATCGTGCTGTTGCCGCCGAGATTCAACACACCCGTCGGCGCGACAAAGAGAGGGCCGCCAACCGTCCCCCCATTCCAATTGAACGTGCCGGTCACGGTATTGGAACCTGTCAAAGTGCCTCCGCCCAAGGTCAGGTTGGTGATTGCCCCTCCCTGAAAACCCGGTCCCAGAGTCAGGGTCCCGTTGTTAAGAGCCAAATTCGGAATAATATCAGAAGGAAGCGTCAGGGTGCCCCCACTGAACTGGATTAGCCCCGAGCCGCTCAGGATTGCCGAGCCTCCCGTAAAATTGCCGCCGGAGAAATTAATTGCGGCCCCAGCAGCCACGTTAAAGGCGCCGGAAAGGGTCGCGCCGTTATTGAAATTGAGCGTGCCGGTTAACGCGGTGATTTGACCGGTATTGTCGGTTGGAATGGAGATATAGGTCGTTCCAAAGCTGCCCGACTTTTGCAAGGTGCCGGCATTCTGGAAGAGGACCGTTATGGTGCCGCAATACGGGGTCATCGTCTGGTCGCAGTAAATGTTCCAAAAACCGCCGGCCAGATTCACGAGAGGAATGGCGGGACCCGAGCAATTGACGACGGTAAAAACGCCGTTCGACCAGTTCACAGTTCCGGAATTAGTCAGTACATTGGCCATGTACATCGTACCGTTGCCTTGCAGGTTCAGCACTCCGTTGTGAGCGATAGTCAGCGGCCCATTGATGGTTCCGGCACTCCAGTTCAGCGTCCCGCTCACGGTGTTGGTCCCCGTGAGAGTGCTGCCCGCGACGGTGAAATTTGTTATTGTGCCACCCTGGAAATTTGGGCCCAGCGCAATGTTCCCACCGGTCAAGGCAAGATTGGCAACGATATCATTGGAAAGGGTCAGCGTCCCGCCATTGAATTGGATGAGGCCCGGCCCGGCCACAACAGGGACAACAGTGGTGAAGTTGCCGCCTGAAAAGTTAATGGCTGCGCCGTTCGAAGCGTTGAATGCCCCGTCGATTGTGCCGCCACTGTTAAAATTGATCGAACCTGTCAGTGCCGCGACCTGGCCGGTGCTGTAGATGGGAACGCTAAAGGAGGTAGCGCCCGTTGTAGTGGACTTCCGCAAAACCCCGCTATTCTGGAAATAGGCATTCCCCCCTCCGCAGCTTGGGTTTAAGAACTGGTCGCAAAGGATATTCCATGTTGCGCCCGCCATATTGAAAATGGCCGCCGTCCCGGAGCAGTTGTTCAGGTAAAGTCCGCCTCCCGTCCAGTTGACCGTACCGTGGTTGGTCAGGGAATTGGCCAGGTAAAAGGGACCGGAACCAGACAAATTGAGGACGGCGTTCGAAGATAACGCCATCGGACACGCAACTGTCCCTCCAGTCCAATTGAACAGGTTCGTGACAGTCAAACTGCCGCTCCCATTCAAGGTCCCTGCGCTCAGGAATAGCGAAGCGATTGCTGCGCTGCTCGACAGCGTTACGGTGCCTCCATTGGTGATATTGACCACATCCAACGCGCCGGGCACACCCGCCGGAGTCCAATTGCCGGGCGTGAACCAGTCGCTGGAGACACCTCCAGTCCAGAAGAAGTTAGTGCTTGGATTGACCGCCGAGTAAACGTTGATATTAATCGGACTCGAAGTCGCGGTTGCCCCGACGGCATCCGTAGCTTTTGCCGCAACAGAATAAAAGCCTGGAGCGACGTTATTCCAGGCCAGCGAATAGGGAATGGTAGTGACCTGGCCGATTTTGGTGAGCCCTTGAAAGAATTCCACCTTGGCGATAGACGCATTGGTGTCGGTCGCCAGTGCCCCAAGACTGATGTTTGCCGGGGCTATGAAGGCAGCCCCGTTAAGCGGGTTGGTAACGGCGACGAAAGGCGCATAGTAGTTCGTAACCAAGAGGCTGGCGGCGTTTGGGCCGTATTGAAATTGCCAAAATAAACCCTGGGCGGGCAAATTTGTGGCGGTGAACTGGCCCGTTTCGGAATTATAGGTAACCAGGGCAAACGAGCTGTTGTCCGCCGGAATGTAACCGCCGTTCAAATGCGCATTGAGCGGCCCGCCCAATGGCGCGATGCCTGGGAAATGGACTTGGCCGTAATTGCCCGGGCCGTTGAGGCCAAAAGTCCAGGCACCGGCCGTCTGCGCGAAATTGCCGTTAATTGCAATCGTGCCGCTTTCCACATCCAGTGGGCCACTGTTTGTGAGAGCCAGATTGAAACTCGTTGTGCCAGTGTATGCCCCCTTGCTGATGGTCCCGGCGTTATTGAAAAACGCGCAACAATATTCTCCATTGAGACCCTGGTCGCTCTGGATGTTAAATAGCGCCCCCGCGAGGTTCCAAATTTGGCCCTGGTTGCCTGAGCTGTTGTTATTGTAAACGTAGAAAGTAACCGAGTTGCTCCAGTTGATCGTGCCGGCGTTGGTCAACGGCGCCCAAAGCGCAATCGAGCCCCCGCCCAGCAGATTGAGTATTCCATTGCTGGCAATATTCACCGGCCCATTGGCCGTGCCCCCGCTCCAGTTTACCAAGGCGCCTGCCGGAACCTGCAGGTTGCCTGCGACGTTGCCTCCATTCCAATTCGCCGTGGCGCCGTTGGTCAGGGTCAAATTCCCCGAAATCGTCCCGCCGCTTAAATTCAAGGTTCCCCCGTTTGTTACCAGCAGGTTGCCCGAAACACTACCGTTGCAATTGAATACCCCGCTCACAGTAAAGCTCCCGTTGAGATTGGCGCCCGAGGTGAGGTTCGTGATTGTGCCACCCTGAAAATTGTTTCCCACTGTAATTGTCCCTCCAATCAGAGCGAGATTGGGAACCAGACTGTTCAACATCGCCAGGTTTCCTCCGGTAAACTGAATAGCGCCCGGGCCAGTAAGGGCCGGCGAGGTGCTATAAACGAAATTTCCCCCATTAAAATTGATGGCGGCGCCGGCGCCGGCTGTGAACGCCGCCTCGATATCGCCGCCCGAGTTGAAGTTGATTGCCCCCTTCGAAACGGTGACCAGGCCGCTGTTGGTAAAGTTCAGGTTAAAGCTCGTGGTGCCGGTGTTGGCGCCCTTGCTGATGGTTCCTGCGTTGTTGACAAACGCACAACAATACTCGCCGTTAAGCCCCTGGTCGCTTTGAATGTTCAATAGCCCTGCCGGCAGGTTCCAAATCGCGCCGTTGTTCCCCGAGCTGTTGTTATTGTAAACATAGACCGTGACCGAGTTGCTCCAGTTGATCGCGCCCGCGTTGGTCAGCGGCGCCCAGAGGGCAACCGATCCGGCGCCAACCAGATTAAGCACGGCGTTGGTCGTGATGTTCAGCGGTCCGTTCGCGGTGCCGCCGCTCCAGTTGAACAGCGTCCCGGCAGGCACGCCCACGCTGCCACGCACGTTGCCCCCGCTCCAATTCACCATGTCCCCATTCGTCAGGTTAAGATTTCCGGAAATCGTGCCACCGCTGAAATTCAGCGCGCTGCCACCCACCAGGGTGACATCACCCGACACGGTTCCACCGCTCAGATTCAAGGCGCCCCCATTGTTGACCAGGACACTGCCCGAAACACCACCACCGCAGTTGAAGACTCCGCTGACTGTGAAGTTGCCGGTAAGCGTCGCGCTGGAAGTCAGGTTCGTAATCGCCCCCCCCTGGAAGTTCGTGCCAACGCTGATGGCCCCTCCAAGCAGCACCAGATTGGGCGGCACAGTATTCGATAACGCGAGGCTGCCGCCCGTCAATTGAATAGCCCCGGGTCCATTGAGCACAGGCGGAGACTGAAAAGTGAAATTCCCGCCATTGAAGTTGATCACCGTGCCCGCAACGGCGGTGAAAGTGCCATCCAGGTCTCCCCCACCATTGAATGTCATCGAGCCTTTCAGCACCGTGACCAAGCCACTATTGTTGAAGCCTAGATTAAAAGTTGACGTGCCGCTGTTGGCCCCTTTGCTAATGGTTCCTGAGTTATTGAAAACCGCGCAACAATATTCTCCATTAACTCCCTGGTCGCTTTGAATGTTAAACAGCGCCCCCGGCAGGTTCCAAATCGCGCCCTGGTTACCCGAACTGTTGTTATTGTAAACGTAGAATGTGACCGAGTTGCTCCAGTTGATGGTCCCCGCATTGGTCAATGGCGCCCAAAGCGCGACCGAACCGCCCCCCAGCAGATTAGCCACGCCATTGGTTGCAATGTTTACAGGCCCATTGGCCGTGCCACCGCTCCAGTTCAGCAAAGCCCCCGACGCAACCTGCAGATTGCCCGCCACATTGCCTCCAGGCCAATTGGCCGTGGCGCCGTTGGTCAGAGTCAGAGACCCTGAGATCGTCCCGCCACTGAAGTTGAGGATTCCTCCATTCGTTACAAAGAGACTGCCCGAAACACCCCCGCTGCAATTGAATACCCCACTCACAGTAAAGTTCCCGTTGAGTGTCGCCCCGGAGGTCAGATTGGTAATCGTACCGCCTTGGAAACCAGCCCCCACATTCACGCTCCCCCCAACCAACGAAAGGTTTGGAACCAGGCTGTTCAACAGAGTCAGGTTCCCGCCGGTTAACTGAACCGCCCCCGGCCCGTTGACCGTTGGCGCATTGGTAAAAACAAAATTGCCCCCGTTGAAATTAAGGTCTGCGCCAGCCGAAGCCGTAAACATTCCATCGATGTCACCGCCGCCATTGAAGTTGATCGTCCCTTTTAGCGCCATGACAGCGCCGGTGTTTGTAAAATTCAGACTGAAAGTGGTTGTACCGGTGTTGGCCCCTTTGCTGATGGTTCCGGCGTTGTTCATAAACGCACAACAATACTGGCCGGAAAGCCCCTGGTCGCTTTGGATGTTAAAAAGCCCCCCGGCCAGGTTCCAAATGGCGCCCTGGTTACCCGCACTGTTGTTATTGTAAACGTAGAATGTGACCGAGTTGCTCCAGTTGATGATCCCCGCATTGGTCAAGGGCGCCCAAAGCGCGACCGAACCGCCCCCAAGCAGATTGAGAACTCCATTCTTGGCAATATTGACGGGCCCCGTCGCGGTCCCGCCGCTCCAGTTGAGAGTCGAACCTCCCACCAAGCCCAGGGGACCTGAAATGGTCCCTCCAGTCCAATTCACCACTCCCGCGCTCGCCACTTGCAGACCGCCCGAAACGCCGCCGCTGCAATTGAGCACCCCGGTGACAGCGTAGCTGCCGTTGAGATTGGCGCCCGCCAGCGTTAAATTTGTTATCACGCCGCCTTGAAAATTGGGCCCCAAACTGACACTGCCTCCGGTCAACTGGAGGTTGGGAATTGTGTTGCTCACCAGCGTGAGGCTGCCGCCAGAAAGCTGGATGGTCCCAAGGGCAGTCAGGGTGGGCGGCAAGCTGTACACAAAAGTACCGCCATTGAAGTTAATCCCCGCGCCGGGGCCGGCAGTGAACGTCCCATCTATATCCCCTCCCCCATTGAAGTTGAGGTTGCCGGCTGTCGCCGTAACTGAGCCGCTGTTGGTAAACACCAGGTTGAAACTGGTCGTGCCGCTGTTCGCCCCTTTAGTAATGGTCCCTGCGTTGTTAAAAAACGCGCAACAATATTGTCCACTGAGCCCCTGGTCGCTTTGAATGTTAAAAAGCCCCCCGGCCAGGTTCCAAATCGCGCCCTTATTGCCCGCGCTGTTGTTATTGTAAACGTAGAATGTGACCGAGTTGCTCCAGTTGATAGTGCCCGCGTTGGTCAGCACGGTGCTGAGTGCGACGGACCCCGCGCCCAGCAAATTGAGCGTCCCGATCGAGGCGATCGTCAGCGGGTTTCCGCTCAGCGTGCCGCCCGACCAATTGAATTGGCCGTTGATAGTGACCGGCGCGCTCAAGTTAATATTGCCGCCATTAAAGTTAACCGTGTCGTTTGCCGCAGGAACACCCGCAGGCGTCCAGTTGGAGGCATTATACCAATCGGTGCTAACCGAACCATTCCAGGTTCGGCTCGTTTGCGCCAAAACCTGCCCGCAGGCCACCAAGACCATTAAACCGCACAGTGTCCATCTCTTGGGATGGGTTCGCTCAACAGGCCCAGTTCTCCGGGCGCGAGTTGGATTTGGCCTCACAACAAAGCTGCGTTTGAATCTTTAATCACCACACGCAAACGTACGACGCACAAATGGCGCAGGGGTTTTGCCCTGAGCTCGTTTCTGGTATCGTGCAAAGTGAACCATGGCGGGAGGGGCCTGTCAAGGAGTTTATGATTGTTTGTGATGCCGCCCGGATCCTTAGCGAACTGGTGCTGCGGGCGCGGCGAGGGGGAGCAGGATCAAACGATGTTCTGATTCCATGGGTAGGGATCAGGAGCGCTACTGAATGGGGCAGTACCAAGTAGGCCGTAGGCCGGATTGGGTCT
>DASYZB010000034.1 GCA_035946615.1 Verrucomicrobiia bacterium | reverse complement strand
TGAAAGGTTATGAGCTGGAACGCCATGACAAAGGGGCCACCCAGAGGAGAGAATTCCTTGCCATCGGTGCTCCAACTGAAGACGGCTTCTTCCGTATCGAAGTTGCAAGCGACACGAAACCAGAAATGTGTGGCGCCGGTGGCAAGCCTGCGGTTCTTTCGATTCGTCTGATCGGACATCTGCAAGGTGGCGCCTTCAGGACTTTTCACAATGCCGATCCAGGCGTACGGCGCGTTCAAAAGGGCCAAACCTGCTGTGTCTCCAGGCTGCAGGCCTGATGCATCGACTTCTACCGTGTTGATGGACTCCGGTCCCATAGGCCGCTGCGTTAGAGTATTGCGGGCCACCCAGAAGCTGCCGGCAGGCAGCGAGTGCAGTCGAAGTACGCCGGGCCGTTCGGTGAGGGACCACTTGGAATCATCGGGGACATGATTCCACTGCCAAACGGGATTCAGCTTCGGAGAATCAAAACTGTCACTGCGCACAAACAGCGGCTTGGGATTTTGGGTGTAACCGGTGTTCGGCTTAACCCAGGTATTGGGCGCCTTGCGGAGGTTGCCGGGCAGGCCGATCAGAGGAAAATTGTTGTCCCACGTCACTGGCGCCAACGCAACCATGCGGCCAATGCTGCCGTGGTCCTGCATGAGGACGCTCCACCATTCGCCGGAAGGCGTGTCAACGATCCCGCCCTGATGCAAGGTTAAGCCCCCGCCCGAATTAGGGTCGCTGTGAGTTATCGTGAAGGTTTGGTTTGTGCCGCGACCTCCGCGGACGCTGTTCTGACTGGGCACACCCAAACATTCACTCTGAACCATGCGTTCCACCTGCCAGGGACCGCCAAGCGACTCCGCGCGGGCGACAACCTGGTCGGTGTGTTCGCCGGGAATGGCAGAGACATCGAAGTACTTGCCGTTGATCTTGTAAAGATGGTGGCCCTCGCCCATCCCCTGGGCGTTCATCTGGCGGCGGGAATTTGGGACAATCTCAGTGAGGTCCTGGTTGAGCTCAACGAGCGTGGGCCGGCCCGCGCCATAAATGGCGTAGATTTTGCCATCGTCATCGAACAGCACAGACAAATCATGCATCCTGGGAAGTTGATTACGTGTCCACGGACCTTTCGGAGACTTGGAGCGAAACAGTTGACATCCCACATCGTTGATGTTGCTGAAGATATAGAACATTCCGTTGTGATAACGGATACAGGGTGCCCAGATGCCCCGGCCATAGATGTTTCCACCCTCGAGGCGGAAAGCCGGCCCGAGATTCAGCCGGTCCATGCAGTAGCTGGCCAATTCCCAGTTCACCAGGTCCTTGGAATGCAGCACTATCAAAGCCGGGTTCATGTGCATGGTGGTGCCGGCCAGGTAATAGTCATCGCCCACGCGGATGATGTCTGGGTCGTCAAACTCTTCGTAAAAGAGCGGATTTGAATAGGTGCCGTTCCCGTTGTCTGCGGTCCAACTTTCTGCTCCGAAGGCGGTGGTTCCCGACAAACCCGACAAGCAGGCAAAGCCACACAGGAGACAAGACAGCAGCGACTTCAACATAAACCTTTTTTCACTGGCGCAGGCCCGTTCTTAACCAGGCCAGGCGCGGCATCGGCACGAACCGGCCCAACATGGGTACGCGATCCGGAAAAGCAAAGCAAAAGACTGCTGAAGACCGCAGAGTGTCATTTGGTTTTCAACTTCAGAACCGTGATGGAATACGCCGGGAGTTCGCGCGTGAAATTAGCGCCTAAATTGTCGGCTTTTTCTATGCGCGGAACTATCCTTTCAGGTTGTTCCAGCGAATTCGTGTCGTCCGGGCTGGCGGCGCTTAAAGACACCACTTCACCCTTGTCTTCCACCTTCTTGGCGCCAGTGATCTGGACGTTGATCCGCTGCGCTGTTCCAGCCTCATTCACGACCTTGAGATAAACGACCCCGCGCCGGCTGTCCCGGGTGGCGTCAAAAAAAATCTGCCGGATTTGCTGAGCCGGCGGGGTCGCGCCGCGCCGCGCTCGCGGCTCCCATTCGCGCGTCGGGATATTCTGCGAGTCGGTCGCGAGGATTTGGTCGCCGTGCAGCGTGCTGAACATCTTTTGCGCGTAATACGAGGGCGAGCCATAGGCGCTCAAGGCATCGTAGCCAATCAAATCGGAGCTCCATTGCATCGACCGGCCCTGCCCGGTCAACTGACTGACGTTGACGAAGAGCGGAGCGTAGCAGGAAATCAGCACGATGTCGGAATTGCGCTCCATGCCGGTCATCCAAGCGGCGTCGCCGAGCGCCCCGGCCATGTTTGGCGTGGGTGAGCCAACGCGCGTGGCCCATTCCCCACAAAAAATCCTCGTCTTGTTTGTGCGGGAATATTTGTCGTAGTCGAGCGCGTGCGCCTGCATTTCTTCCTGCGAACGATAATAATGCTCGTCCACCAAATCCGGCGCGCGACTGCGCACGACAGCCGGATGTTCGTAACCGACGGTCGAAATGACTTGCAGGTTTGGATACTTCGCCTTGATGGCGTCGTAAAACTGCGCGAAACGTCCTTCATAACTGCCGCTGCGGTCGAACCAGTCTTCGTTTCCGACCTCGACGTAAGTCAGCTTGAAAGGCCTAGGATGTCCATCCTTTGCCCGTTGCGCGCCCCACTTGGTTTTGCCGTCGCCGACGACATATTCGATTTCCTCCAGGGCTTCCTGGACAAAGGGTTCCAGCTCCGGACCCGGCTCAACATGCTGCCCGCGCAGGGAGTAACCCGCATAAACGGCGAGCACCGGCTCCATGCGCAAGTCTTCGCACCATTCGAGGAATTCCAGCAAACCGAAACCGTCGGTGGACCAATAGCCCCACGGGCTGCGGTGCCCGGGACGTTGCGCGACGTCGCCAATGGCTTCCTTCCAATTAAAACGTTCGGCGATGCTGTTACCTTCGAGATAATTGCCCCCGGGAAAGCGCAGGAATTTTGGCTGCATGTCCGAGAGCAGTCGCATGATGTCGGAGCGCGTGCCGTTCGGACGATTATGGTAAGTCGGCGGAAAGAGCGAGACGTTTTGGAACCAGACGGTGCCGGGCGTGGCAGCTCTGATGACAAACCGGTTATCTTTCGAGGGCTGATTGTTCCCGGTTTTCAAAGTGGCTTCGTACTTTTTCCATTCGCCGGAGATTTTAGAAACCGTGGCGCTGGAGAAAACGGTGTTGCCGTCGGCGCTTTCCAGGGAGAGAGTCAATGGGCCGGCGAACCCTTCCCCGCGCGCGTAAAACGAGGCGCGATATTTCGTGTGTGGGTGCACCGGGATTCCCCAGAAACCGCCGTTGGCGACGCCGACGGGCGAGGTTTTCGACGCCTTGGTCGCGTCCAATTTCAAGCTCAGGTTCAAAGCGGTGTTGAGAGGCTGATTGGTGTCGAGCGCGATGGCGCCGTCGCCTACCGCACTCCAGAACTGCGGGTTCTGAGCGTTTTCCTTGAACGAGCGATTGCGGAGCAACTCCCCGTAAAGCCCGCCCTCGTAGGAGAAATTGATTTCCTCGGTCATCAACCCGTAGAGTGTCGGGCTGACGGCGCCGGTGATTTTAGCAACGTCAATTTGCAGCACCGGAGTGGCAGAAACGGAGTTGCCTGTGCTGGTCTGGGGCGGCATTGGGGCAACGGTGGTGGGCGGAGGGGTTACCGCCACGGTGGTTGGCGCCGCCGCCGAATTTTCCGCACTGCCCTGGCCATCTCCCTCCGGAATGATTTCAATCGCATTGATTTGGGGGTTCTCGACTTTGGGGCTGAAGGTGATTTTGACCACACCGGTAGTGACATCGATGGGGACCGTCTCCACATAGGCCTTCAAAGGCCCGCCAGCCTTGACCCAAACATCGAAGTCTTTCACCTCGTGCCCCTGGACGTTGAAGGAGAACACACGCTCACCCGGTCCGGTAATACCTTCGAAGGTTTCTGCGAAATGGAGCTTCACCAGGTACTTCCCGTTGGGCACAGGCCAGGAAAAGGAGTCCATGCTGTAGTGTTCGGACCGGTAGATATTGGGGCTTTTGGTGTTGGCAATCTGGATGTCAGGCCTTTCGATTGTTTGGCCGCCCTCGAAGCCCTGGTCGGCCTGCCAGGTATTGCCCTCAGCATCTTTGACGGGCTGAGAGCTTCCGGCTTTGATGCGGATAACCCTTGGCGCGGGTGAGGCCGCAGCCGACTCGCTCTGGACCCGTTTGGCCACAATTTCCTCTTTGGCAAAGCTGCCGACCTCGCGCGTGAACCTGATTTCGTTGCCATCGGCCGAGAGCTTGCCGGTGTAAGCGATGCGAATCTCGTTATCCTGAAAATTGAGCATCTCGACGAATGAAATCTTGTCGCCGTCCACCTTCCCCTCTTTCAGTTCGGCTTCGCGCTTGCGGTCGCCCACTTCGGAGTTGGCCTTCCCCGTCAATTGCGTGCCGTCTTGCTTGAAAACGAAAGTATATTTCTGATTGCCAATCTGGGAGTCGAATTCGGATTTCCAGATGCCGCTGATATCGGAAGTCTTCGCGGTTGGCGCGGACGCTCTCGCAGGTGTTTGGGCGTCAGATTGCGGAACCGCCGCGGGTGGTTCGGCGGATTGCAGGGCGGCGGCTATCTGCATTGGATTATCCTGGAACACCAATTGAGCGAATTGATGAAGGCTTCGCCGCCAGGATAGCCATTCGTGAGCGGTGCCCGGAGATATGTAGTAGTCGGTATTGATCCCCGCCGCTTTGAGGGCTTCGGTGTTCGCCTTAGGGTCGCCGCCAAAGGGTCCGCGGTTGGCGCCCGGCCTGCGGTTGGCGGGATCGACTTCGCGGCTGCCGTAGCTGATGAACACCAGCTTTACCTTCTGCTTAAAGACGGCCATGTCGGCAATGTTCGTCGGAGCGATGCTGCCGCCGCTGAAAACCCCGATCTGAGAGAATTTGTCGAGGTTGGCCAAGGTGATCTGCCGGGTCTGCATGCCGCCCATCGAGAGCCCCGCCATTGCCCGGTTCCGTTGATCGGCCAGCGTGCGGTAGTTGGCATCAATGAAGGGGACCAGGTCGCTGACAAGGACTCGCTCGAAAGCGCTGAAGTCAAATCGGCGTCCGGCGCGACCGCCCACACCGCCAGATGGGGTTCCGTTCGTGGCCGCGGCACCAGAAGCATTGGTCGAAGCCGGTCTGCCCCCAAAGGAGTAGGAACTGCCGGGGACATAGCTGTTGGCCATGACAATGATGAAGGGCTTGCACTTCCCCGCGGCGATCAAATTGTCCATGATCAAACCAGCGTGACCCTGGCTGCCCCACCCGGTTTCATCTTCGCCGGCGCCATGCTGCAAATATAAAACCGGATAACGCATGGACGGGTCTTTTTCGTAATCCGGGGGCGTGTAAACGAAGCAGCGGAGAGTGGCATCGGCGCTCTTGGAATAGTATAGCGTCTGCCGCAAATCGCCGTGCGGCACGTCCTTGAGGGCATAGAAGTCCTGATCCTGCGCGGGGACTTCCAGGCCGCTGCCCCAACGGTTGCCGCCGTAGAAATACAAGCTGCCGGGGTCTGGAACCTGGGCGCCGTCAATCACGAGCTGGTAATAGTGAAAACCTTCGTCCTGTGGCCGCGTAACACCGACCCAGGCCCCATCTTCGTTCCGGGTCAGGGGGTATCTCGCACCGCCCAAAAATTCGAGCGTGACGCTCTGGGCCTGCGGCGCAATGACGCGGGCGCGGACGCGCCTTTCAGAGTTGACCTGGGGATACTGTTTGCCTAGCTGATTCAATGACGATGGCTTGAAATCTTCCACCGGGGGGCGGTCGGTTTGGGCCATAGCCGGAAAACCAGCCAAGAGAGCGAAACCTACAATTGCAGTTTTCATGGTGTTGGGTTTGTTGGCGTGCTGTGAGCGTGAGTGTTAGGGAAACTGGTCAGGGCGCATCCGGCTGGCCACCGGTGGCGATGTGAATGACGGCCTTGAAGGCGGGCTTGGGTCGGTCATCCCCGTCAAAGAGCAACGGGCGGCCTCGGGCACGCCATGAGATCGCGTCATTGACGCCCCAGAAAGTCACGAGCTTCACGGATTTGTCGTGCTTGACGAACGCCTGGAAAAGACCCGCGTAAGCGTCGGCCAGTCGCTGGTTGGCATCCTCGACCAGGCCACCCTGAGTAGTCGCCGCATTCTGGGTGACGTCCGCCCCGTTGTTGCGCTGGCCGCCCTGCGCGCTATTGACATCCAGTTCGGTGATGTGAATGGGCAACCCCAGCGCCTCCAGTTCCGTGAGCGCTTTGTCTTCCGCCTCGAAGCTCGGCGACGAAACGCTAACGTGGGTTTGTGAGCCAATGGCCATGACCGGGACATGCTGTTGCTGCAGCGACTTGATCAGGGTGATGAGTTTATGGCGTTTTGCCGAACTCTCCAGACCGTAATCGTTATACCGCAGGAGCGCATCCGGGTCGGCCTCGTGCGCGTATTGAAATGCCTTGGCGATGAAGTCTGGCCCGATGATCTGCAGCCACAGGGAATTTCGGAGAATGTTGGTGCCGCCATCGGCGACGGCTTCGTTAACGACGTCCCAGACCTTGATCTTGCCCTTGTAGCGCCCAACGACGGTGTGAATGTGGTCGCGCATCCGCTCCAGCAACTCCTCGCGGGATGCGTGCGGTCCATTAAAACCTCGCCCAAAGCCGCGCCCAAATCGGCCGCCGGGCGCATTCGACCCGGCCAGGTTCAAGATGGCCGCAGGTGACGTGGACGAAGCATTCGTCAGCCCAGGCGGCAAATGGGTACCCTCGAAAACCCAGAAGGGTGTCTGCCCGTGCCAGACCAGGGTATGTCCTACGATATACATGTGGTTGCTCATGCCGAAATCGACAAAGGCGTCGGCAGGGCCGAAATTATAGCCGTCCGCGCCTGGTCGCGGATGAATCAGGGCCCATTTGAGGTCGTTCTCCGGGGAAATCTGGTTGAATTGTTCCTGTACGAGCGCGACGTCCTTATCGACCTGTGCGGAGGTCCGCCTAACGTTATAGGCCCGAGCGGAGGAAGCCGTTGCAATCGTGCGGTTGATCGCGACGCCGACGTAGAAATGGGCTTTATAGGCTTCCTTGAGGGTGGGTGTTTCGGCAGACGGAGCCGTCGTACCCATGGCAAACAAGGCCGCCGTGAGCAACCCGATACTTGAGCTGAGGTCCAAGTTATGAGGCTTCATATGAGTGAGATTTAGATGCCAAGGAATTCATTCAGGCCCGCGGTCTGCCTTCAGCATAGACCTCGCGGACCTCAGCGTCGATCACGTTCGCGACCAGAGCGGCCACGTAACGAAAGACCTCCCGCACGCTTCGCAGGAACAGGCAAAGAAACCGCTGCTGCGCAGCAACCGGATCATCGGACTTACGCGTTGAATCCGCCGACATTGGTCAATCTCTATCAGCACTTCCGCCAAATGGCGAGTTTTTTACATTTTGTCCAGGAATCGAATCAGCTCAAGCAGCAACTGGAGGAGCTGGCGCAAGGGGCCAACCCCTTCAAAAGTCGCCCCTCGCTGCTCGGCTGTAAACCCAAACGTACTTGGCGCACCTAGCTGAACCTGCGCCAACACGCCGCGGTAGCCCCTGGGGCGAGCACCCTAGTTGTCTTAACAAGGAGAGTGTCTGAGACTTGGTTTCGCTTTTCTTTACCTATGAAAGGGATGACTTGGGAGTTTTTACGCCATCGAACGGGTAAGGCGATTTTCTCCATTCTCGTAACGGCTGCATCTGCTGGGTGTCTGGCCGCCCGGGCACAGGTCAGTACAAACGATTTTGAGGACTTGAAACGGACGGTCGAAGAATTGAGCAAAAAGGTCTCCTGCGGATTTTAACATAAGTACTGAAGCTCATCATGAAAATATGGCATCACTTTAACGCGTTATTGCTGGGCGCCCTCGTGGGCGCGCCATTCGTCGCGCGCGCTGCCGACGAATCTCTGGATGCGCAAACCAAGGCCCGCATCGAACAATTCGACAAGGGGCCGGCAACCATTAATGTCTCGAGCTACCCCGAGAGCCTGCAGGACTATTACCAGGTATTTGCTCAGAAATGTTCCCAATGCCACAAATTGAGCCGTCCTATTAATTCCGACTACGTTTTGCCGGAACAATGGTCCCAGTACATCAAACGCATGATGTACAAACCCGGCTCGAATATCGGCAGGGCCGACGCAAAAAAAATCTATGAGTTCCTTGTTTATGATTCCAATGTTCGCAAGAAGAAGGCCCTGGACGCAAAGCTCAAGACCCTGACCCCGGAGGAACGCCGGAAACAAGAAGACGCCATCAAACAAGTCACAGGCAAGTACAAATAGCCGCAGGTGCCATGGATGAGGCGCAGCAATTTGAAAGCACGCAATCATCGCGCCGCGAGTTTGTTGCCAACCTGATTCTGGCCGCGGGGACAGCTTTGGGCCTGGGGAGCCTGGCATACCGATTCCTGCAGTATTTGTATCCGGTCATACGGCCCCTCAAGTTGATCCAGGTGCTGGCAGGCAAACCCGGTGATATCCCCGCTGACGGGGTGCGGCTGGTCCACCTGCCGGAGGGTCCGGTTCTGTTGGAGAAACAGGGCAAGGAAATTCGAGCGTTATCAGCCGTGTGCACGCATCTGGGTTGCATCGTTCAATGGCACCCGGGTGTCAGGCAGTTCATCTGCCCATGTCATCATGGTATTTATGATTTCAACGGAAACGTCGTATCGGGGCCCCCGCCGCGCCCGCTGGAAAAGCTCGAAGTAAAGCTCAAGGATGACGAGGTCTTTGTAGTAATGAAATCGCTGAAGGAGGAACAAGTATGAGCCAGGCGGGGCATTGGCTTCACGAGCGGGTGCCTGTGGACCCGGAAGTCCTGCGCAAACCCCTGCGCGAGCCGCTCCCTGTTCACATGAAAGCATGGCTCTTTTGCCTCGGCGGGACCCCCTTGATGCTCTTTTGCATCCTGGCGGTTACTCGAATCCTGTTGACCTTCTATTATGTGCCATACCCTGCGCAAGCCTTCGCCAGTGTGAGCAACATCACCTTCAAAGTCCGCATGGGCTGGTTCATTCGAGGCATACACCAAGGGGCGGCCCAATTGATGATTGTCACCGTCCTGCTGCACATGATCCGGGTCTTCTTTACCCGCGCCTACCGCAAACCGAGGGAGCTCAACTGGGTCCTGGGCGTGGCCCTGTTTATGTTGACCCTAACATTTGCGTTCACGGGTTATTCGCTCGTTTACGATCAGCTCTCTTACTGGGCAACCACCATCGGCACCAACATGATTGCCGCACTGCCTCTGCTCGGTAAACCTTTGCTCTACTTGTTGCGTGGCGGACCGAATGTCAATCCCAATACATTGAGCCGCTTTTACGATTTTCACATCGGCGTGCTGCCCACCTTGATGACGTTGACCGTGGGCGCCCATCTCGTTCTCGTGCGCTTGCACAGTGTTGCGCCACTCGAAGGCGAGCCGCACCCCAAAACGTATCCGTTCTTTCCAGACCACATGTTGCGTGAGGCTATCGTTGGCCTTCTCATCCTCATTGGGCTTGTCAATTATGTGATTTTCTTTCCACCTACTGTCGGAGCCCTGGCGACTCCTGGCAATACACCGGGACATATCCGGCCCGAATGGTACTTCTTTCCCACTTATCGCTGGCTCAAGCTCACGACCCTCACGGTCGGCATTTGGGGCAGCATTGTTTATGTGCTTGGTTTATTTTTCTGGCCCTTTATTGATGCCGCCCTTGAAAAAATTGCGCCCCGCAAACATCTCTGGCTGATTGTCGGGACCGCATTTTTTTTAATGACCATTGTTTTCATGCTTTGGGAGGCGATTGTAGGCTGAACCCTCATGAGCGTTACCGCGCAAAAATATCTCGTCGGCTTTCTGGGCCTGATTCTGACCGGCTCGGTCATCGCCACCGGCTACCTCGACACCCAACGCCGAAAAAAGGAAAACGCGCAGCAGACGAGCGCTTCCGCCGCCGCTCCCGCCAAGCCGCTCAGTCCTGAATTGGAACGCGGCCTCAAGGTTTACAACGAGTTCAGTTGCCAGGCTTGTCACGGACCGCAGGGCAAAGGGGGTGTGCACAACTACAATGCGCAGACTGCCCAGGAGGTCCCGGCGCTCATTCACGTGGCGGACGGTTACAAAAAGGATGAGCTGATCGCCAAAATTCAGAATGGGGTCCCCATCGAGCCAAAATTAGACCCCAATGGCCCGACTCCACCTCTCCACATGCCTGGATTCAAAGACCTCATCAACCAGCAACAAATGGAGGACTTGGTCGCCTACCTCATTAGCCTTAAGCCAAAGGGCGAAGACCTTGGCTTTTAGCAGGCGCGATTCGGGCGGCCTCGCTTCATTGCGCTTCTTGCGCGAATTGTTTTGTACGCTGCGCGGGTGAGCTTCGGATTGGATGAACAGGTTCATCAAGGCTGGCCAGTTGCTTAGTTGTTGCGACAAGATTGAATGGGGGCGCCAGACAGAGTGCAGGCAATTGTATTCTCATTTAAGGCTGCTGAGCAGCTCCTCAAGCTTCTGTCGGCGTGGAGCCAGTTGCTTCCTGACGGCCCGCTGGTTTAGCCAGCAAAGCAGCAGCGATGCCACGCCCCTTGTTTTGCGCCGCCCAAGGCAAGGAACAAGCGTTTCCAGGGCGAAAACAGCCATTGCCATGCCCGGCGTGTCCATCCTGCAAACAACGAGCTGCCTCCGCCCTCTGTCGTCAATTGCCCATGCTGCTAAAAAGTGCTCGGGGTGATCTACATTTCACGAGCACACCGGAGGGGCGAACAAACCCTCAAAATATGACGACATCAAGCTGCCCGGCTTGAGCGGATTTGATGTGCTCAAGTGGATACGCATTCAGCCGGAATTGGCCACGCTCCGCGTCGTGATACTGACCTCATCGGATGAAACGCGCGATGTAAGCGCGGCCTACCAACTCGGGGCGAATTCCTTTCTGATCAAGCCTCTCGATTTTGAGCGCTTTGTAGAATTCAGCCAGGCAATGGGCGGTTATTGGCTCTGGTCGAACGAAGTGCCTGAATCGTCCCAGGCGCCAGAGAAAAATTTGCTTTCAGAGGTCGAAATTCGGCGGAGGCCATCGCGGTTTTAACCCGGACTTCTGGTTGAGGTTTGCAAAGCCCGTTGGAAGTTAAAGCCCGCCGGTCCCCATGCTCCTCGTGCCCATAAACAGTTTCTACCGCCTTCGAAGGTCTGGGAGATGTTCAATTCGCTGGCAAAACCCACCCCGCCTCCGGGGGTCCGCATCGTGGGGCCGACTTGATCGTTTCCTCCGTGTCGATGAGGTGAAGTTGGCAGCGAAATAACCGTTGGCGCCGCCGAAGGGATTATTTCCGGCCTTGCTCACAACAAATTTCCTGCCGAGTTGCTTTTGGACGACGGGTCGCCCAAGGGTTCCAGTCCAATCCTTCGGAGAATCTCAGTGTCACTGACGGCCTTGGTTTCGGGTTGGCGCGACGCTTCGGGCGCTTGGTCCAGCCACAACCAGTAACCGCTGAGGGCTTGGGTGATTTCCGCGAACCGCTCAAAATCCAGGGGTTTCACCAGGAACGAGTTTGCTCCCAGTTGGTAGGCCCTGTTCACATCTCGGATTTCACCAGAGGATGCCAGCATCACAACGCGCAAACCGGGGAAAGGGGACTCGCGCCGAATCCATCGCAACAGTTCAAAGCCATCCATGCCTGGCATGTTTATATCCAGCAGCACCAGCGATGGCAGCGGAAATTCAGCACGGTTAGCGAAGGGGCCTGTTCCGTTTAAATAAGCGATGGCTTGTTCACCATTTCCGACCACCTGAATCGGGTTGAGAACCCCGGACTTGGTAAATGCCCGACGTATTAAAAGGGCATCATTCTCCTGGTCTTCAACCATCAAGATAAGTGCTTTGTGAGCCATGAACCTCTCTTCAGCGATAAGGCCGCACTGCCGTCCCCGCTACAAGGAATTTCCTAGGATTACGGAAACCCAAAAACGCTGGGATAAGGTCCGCAAGTCCCAGCAGCGGTAGTTTGCTGCGAGCAATTGAAGAAAGGGATTATTGAAGGCTCTATCCAGGGCCGCGGACTCCGGTTCGGCCCGCGCCTGGCTTGACGAACGGTGAGCTAATTTGACCATTTTGCAGAACTGAATAATATTGCCATACTCAGGATTGACGTTGCGGAGGGCCGACTAGAAGAACCATGTATGAACGTCCAGTATCAAGCCTTGGTCGTCGAGGATTCCATCGACGATGCGTTTTTCATTGTCCGCGAACTGCAACGGGGCGGACTTAACGTGGAGTTCGAGCGAGTCGATACGGCGGCTGGGGTTCAGGCAGCGTTAAAGAGGAAGACCTGGGACTTTATTATCTGTGACTTTGGTCTGCGGGGGATTGACGGATTAGCGGTGCTGACTCTGTATCGCCGGACGGGCTTGGACATCCCGTTCATAATGGTCTCGGGGAGACTGGGCGAGGAGCACGCCGTCGAGATGCTTAAAGCCGGGGCTCACGAATATGTGATAAAAGAGAATTTGGCTCGCCTGGTGCCAGCGGTGAACCGCGAACTGGGCGCAGCTCAGGAACGTCGAATCCGCAGCCAGACAGACGCCACGACGGCCTATCTGGCTTCGGTGGTGGAATCCTGCGATGACGCCGTCATTGGCACAATGCTGGATGGAAGGGTCTTGACTTGGAATGCCAGCGCGGAACGGCTTTTTGGTTATTCGGCTTCGGAAATGATTGGCCGCTCAGTTTCGGTTCTGATTCCTTCCTATCGCCCGGACAACCCGCATGAGACGTTGAAAAAGCTGAGCCAAGGCGAACGGTGTCAGGCTTTTGAAACGCTGCGCATTCGCAAGGATGGCTCAGTGGTGGAAGTATCGCTAACCATTTCTCCAATTAAAGATGCGAGCGGGCGCTTCATCGGGACTTCAACAGTGGCGCGTGACATCACCCGCCGCAAGCAGGAGGAGAAGGAACGGTTGAGCCTCATTCAGGATTTGACGGCGGCTCTGGCGGCCAAGCAGGACCAATTGGAGCCAACGAAGACACATCCGGAGTCGTAGACGGCGTGCGTGACTCCCCCTCGGACGAATCGATCCCCCCGATCCCATCCCCGGTTCAACTTGCCAACCTTCGCGGGTTTTGTTTTGTTGGGGGCCACCCTGGAACGTGAACAACCCGGCCACCACGACGCGTCGGAAGATTCTGGTCGTTGATGACGACCCTTTGGTCTGCGATTCCATCAAGCGGCTTCTTGAGGTTGATGGGCACATCGCGGAGACGGCGACCAGCGGCCAGGAGGCTCTGGCCTTGTTCAATAGCGGCACCTTCGATTTGGTCATCATCGATTATGCAATGCCAGACATGAAAGGCGACGAGCTGGCGCTGAGGATCAAAGCCCTGGCCCCGAACCAGCCCATTCTGATGATCACGGCCCACGTTGAGGAGTTGTTGTCCTCGGGCAATCCGCTTGCCGGTGTGGATTTGGTCGTGGGCAAGCCATTCGATTCCAAGGGCCTCCGCAAGGCGCTCTCTAATCTCATTAAATCACACAACAAATCCGCTATTTGATGAAGCTGCCAGGCAAAGATGGGTTTGAGGTCTTGTGCTCACTTCCTCCAGCGAGATTCGGGATGTGAATCGAGCCTACCAATTGGGAGCCAATTCGTTCCTAATGAAGCCATTGGACTTTGAGAATATCGAAGCGTTCACCTCTACCCTGAAATATCGGCGGCTCTGGACGACTGACTTGGCCGAAGCGGCACCGCTCGAATCAATTTGATCCGGGAGGGTTTAAGCAACTAAGGCGGGCAAGCCCGCTCGCCCACCGACCGCTTTTGTGGTCTTCGGTAAGATCACCGATGCCGCCGGGAAGCCGATGGAGGGAGCGCAAGTGCTTGCCCACTGCGGCATCGGCTCACTGTTCTGCACGGGAACGGCCGAAACCGGGGCCAATGGCGAATATCGCCTTTCCTTCGGTCCCGGCGTGCTGATAGATAGGAGCTGCCTTCGGCGTTGTGGGCCCATTTGGGGTGGGCTTCCAGGCCGCCACCATCTCCGCCCGCAAGCCTGGTTATTTCCGGCCCCGGGCGGGTTCAGGAATTGATTTCGCCAAACTTGGGCGTTCGGCGCGTTGCCGGCGCGGCCGTCTAGCCGGCGCATCGCCTGCTATGGGTTTTTCAAAAAGCGCGAGTTGTATCTCCGGCCGTTTTGTCCCTTTTTCTTTGGCACCTGCGTCCTCCTCCAGCGGCGCACACGCCGCCACGTCCAGCTCGCTCAGATTGGCAGAGAGGAGATCAGATAGTTCCCCTACGGAACGTCCGGCGCACGCCGCCACCAGAAACTCGCTGATGAGTATGATCCGTCGGTCGTTAACGGATAGCTTTAGCCCGCATCCGTTCAAACGCCGCGCCTTGGCTGCAGCGCGGTCGGTCGCCCGGCGGAGCGCTGCCCGGTCCTCCGCCTTGCCCCGGGCGTCAGTGGCCCGTTTGCGGCAGACGAGCACCACGTCTAATTGAATCGGCTCCTTGGCCTGCGATTTGGGCGTAGCCACTGACATTTCGGCCTTAAGTGGATGAGCATTCACCACCGCAAACCCAGCTCCGAGTACTGCTTCCGCCAATGACATCCAGCCCTCCGCACGCGAATGATGGTACGTGAACACCAGCAAACCGTCATTCCGCAGCACTCGATGACATTCGCGAAAAACAGCTCTCAGCTTGGTCGCAAAATCATCCGCTCTGGCATCCTGCACCTCCTCAGCATGCCGCGTCGAGGGGCGCTGCGCGCCAAATTGGGAGGGCCCCAGGCACTGCCAGGCAAAGAAGAAATCCGCCAACTCCGAATAATGCACATTGTCGAAAAACGGTGGGTCCGTCACGACCAGGTCCACGCTGCCATCCAGAAGCCCGGTTGCTGCTGAACTGCCGCAAGACAGGTAAATGGCGCGCGGGTATAGCGCATACGGTGGCCACTCAGTTTCGATGCGCCCGCTAAAGGCATTGCTGGCTCGGAACACCCGTCTGCCTTCGCTCGTGCCATTACTCGCACCGGCTATCTCAAAGGGCGCCATGCGATATTCAATCGCTCGCAGCAATCGCGACTTGAACAACGTCGAGAAGGACCCTGAACTCTTCGAGGTACCCCAGACATTCCCCTCGATCGGGACCCGTTCCGGCTTTAGAATGTGATGAGCGAACATATGCCGGACCGCGCCGGTTCCCTCACCCTTGTAAGATGCGAACATATTGTTGAACTCCAGCACGCCAGAAAACACATTCAGGAGCGCTGCGCGAACCGCTTCGTCCGCCAAACCCGCGACGGCTTCGTGCAACCAGCCCAGAGCCAGCAGTTGCCGCTCGTTGAAGAATTCCCGCCATGCGCTGTAGCCGTAATTGATAGCTTGCTTCGTGTTGTACCCCTTCTCGAGTTTAAGATTGGGGAGCAAAACCCCGGCGCGCGCCAATTCCTGCGAGGCCCGATCATACGCAGCCCTATCCTCCTCACCAATTGGCAAATATAGCTTGTCCTGCGAACTCGTCAGTACCAATTTAGCAAACAGACGGTGCGAGGGAGGATGCCCCGCGGCCCTAATCGTTTTAGCGATCGGGAAAGATTGGCGACAGGTTGGACACGTCGCGGCTGCCCCATGAGCTGGGCCGGTGTGAGGATCGAAGCGTTGGCCGCAATGAGGACATGACGCCTGGGCGTCATTCACGTTTCCCCGGAACACGCCCGCGCAGGCTGGGCAATACACCTGCACTCCCGGCTTCCGGTCCTGGTAAGCGTTCCTGGCAAAGATGTACGATGAAAACAAATCTACCGCGCAGGAACACGCGGGACAAGGCAGCGTCTTTACCCAAAAAAAATACAGTGCGTCACATTCATGTCCAGCCGCGTCGGTCGTCCGATACAGCCGCCGGATGCGTTCCCCGACCCCGCCGGAAAGCTGCCCAAATGCTGCAACTAGCGCGTCTCGGTCCATCCTGCCCAAAGCCACTCGCACCGATTCACACGCGACCGGGTTGATGTCTCGACCCAGCGCTGTGAGCCCAAGCTTGTGCGCCTCGCCAATCGTCGTCCCGCTCCCCATGAACGGGTCAAAGACAGACACCCCTGAAAAATTGTGTAACCTGTAGAAGGCATCCGACAGGCGTTCCCGCTCTGGGAGCACGCACCCGAGCAACACAGCCCGAAACACCGAGCCGAGCCGCTTCGCCCACCATTTATGGATATGATAAATCGGCCGATAGACCTCCTTCCGCCAACTCTCCATCTCTGCTAACTCCGAAACGAACTCGAATGGGAAAGCGTCCGACTCGATCAGTCTTCGCGCTGGGGGCGCCTGCTTTTCATCAACTTCACTTTTAATCATCTGCCGGTTCATTTTCACCCTCGACCGCGACCGTTGCAACGGTCAGCCGCATCGAAACGGTTTCGTCCTTTGCCCCTTTAAATCTGTACGCTCGGAAAACGTGGTCTTTACCGGCCGATAGGTTATCCACCAGTTCGGGTGTGAGGAAGTTCGTCTTTAAATTAAAAGTGTAGGCCACGATCACCTTGTTAGCCGTGCCGCACCAACCGGCCGACCTCGAAAAACCGGTCATCAACCGAAGTTCCTGAGGGCACGATTAGCGTCTGGTTGTGTGCCGCCCCACTCGTCAGCCCGAACGGCGTCGGCGCAACGTACATTTTTCTGTCGCGGATCATGATATCCCCGTAACTGCCGAACCCTTTCACACTTTTGTTCTTGTGCACGTAGGTGCGGTCTGCGTTCAGGAAGTCCCCGTGGCAGACCACCAGGTCCAGAAGCGGGTAAGTGTCGCCGTCGGGCTCCGCCGGATAGCGTCCGAATACATAATAAATCGTGCGGCCGTTGTGGTTTCCCGAAGGCACTTGGCTGTTGCAATCGTAATTGGCCTCGCGCCCTGGATATGCCAAGCCCTTGACCTCGAACCCAACCGGCGGCTCCACCAGGCGGAAATCGGGATAAGCGTTGCGACCCCCCCACCTCAAAGTTCATCGCGGTCTCGGCAATGCGAGCCTTGAACCAATTCTGAAAATGAAATTCCTTGTCCTGACGGCTCTCCCGGTGGATGAGTTTGCCGGCCCTGACTGCGTTCGCACACCGCACAAACACGTCCAGAACTGGTTGCACGCGCCTGCTTCGGTCCATCAATTCTAATTCCATTGCCGCCGGAGTTGTGCGCTATTTTTAGTCGCCGAGCGAGCATTTTCAGCGGTGCTCGTTCGGAACGGGAATGCATTCGGCATCCATGCCACCACCCAATTGGTCCCCGATATGGCTTGGCTGCAAAGCACCTACACCATCCGACTCACTCAATCACCGCCACCCGCTCATCGGTCTCGCGTCCTTGACGGGCTGCTTCCCGAGGTATAAACCGCTTGTAACAGTTCAATAGAACGCAGTGCCGCCAGGTGTCCCATCACGCCTCAACATGCCCGCCGCCGCCTCTCTCGGTTTATGAGTGAGGGCAGCTCCAACCCGGCCAAAACCGGCGTCCGGCCCAAGCGCCCGCACAGGCTTAGGCGTTACTGTGCCTGGGGTTGCGGCCTATTGGTCCTGATGCTTGTTGGAGTCATCGCCCTTGCCCTCCTGCTCTTGAACAGGGTACCCAAAACCTATCCTCCCGTTACCGACCCAATCCGCGCGCCAAATGTGAACAGCAAGCTGGGCGGCGGCCTCGATGGCTTCGCCTCGCCTTACCTGGGTCACACCGGAAGCTGGGATGGAAAAGGAGGCGGGATATTTGGAACTTCCAAGATTCCCGACCTCGAAGTCGAGCGCGCCATGGGACTGCGCTGGACCTTTATGCCGGTCCATTGGAGGGCCATGGAACCCGATGGCCCGGTAAACCTGGCCCGGGACACTCCTGCGGCCTGGCGGGCCCTGGACGCCTTTGTCATCGCCGCTCACGAACGCGGCCTCAACATCCTGATGCAAGCCCCCGTTGTCGGCGGCAATGCGGGTGGCCCGCCCAAATGGGCCTCGCGACGCGAGCCGGGCAAATCGGCCTCGGCGAACATGGAAGCTGCAGCGGACTTTGCTGCCAAACTGGCCTCCCGCTACAGCCCCCGAGGCACGCTCGCCAGGAACCAAGGCTGGACCGGCTATGGGGTGCGAGCCTGGGAATTGGACAACGAACCGGAAAGCTACCGCACAAGCTGGAAGGGCCAGGCCGGTGATTACGCGGAGTTCGTTACCAAGGCTGCCGCGCGCATCAAGCAGGTCGATCCGCAGGTCCTCATCCTGACGCCCGCCATCGCCGGTGGCGGGCACGCCTTAAAATGGGTCGCAAAGGCGCTCGACGCGCAGGGCCTGGCCGGTTCCCCCGCTTTCCGGCACAATGGAGTCCCCTACTCGATTGGGAGACCCACCGATGTGGTGAGTTTCCATTGTTACGAGGGCCTCGAAACAGCCTTCTCAAAGGATGGCTGGACGATCGAGAGGGATTTTGACGATCTCCGCTCGGTTTTCCAGAAATGGGAGAAGCAATCACCCCAATTCAGCTACGACCGCAAAGAGGAGTACTGGCAGACTGAAGGTAACTATGATTTTCTCGGCGTGCTCTCCAAAGAGCGCCGTGCCGCCTGGCGCTTCCAATTCTTCACGCGCGCCTTTGCGGCGGGCATTCGCAAGGTCATGGTCATGGACGCCTCTAAACCCGAGCAATCGGCCGTTCGCGCCTATGTTCGGGTTTTGCCCAACCCCTTTCCGATGCTCCTTGCCACCAAAGAAATCTCTATTGCACACGGTCAGGCTGTGGCTTTCATCCATGCGGATAGCACAGAGTCGAATGCGAGGCGGGTGTGGATTGTCTGGGCGCTGGCGGGCACAGGCGATGCAATCGTGGATATACCCGCACGGGCAGAGAGCGCGCAAATCGTTTTTCTGGACGGGCACAGCGAGAAGGTGGATGCAACCTCCCAAAGAATACGCCTCAAGCTCAAAGGCGACCTCAAGATGCCTCCGCCGGTTTTGGTCGTTGAGACCCCAGCCAGCCGGGGAAGATAGTTTCTCAGGGGCTAAGCCTTTGTAGGAGACGACGTAAGGAGCCTCTGGCCGCGTTTGGTTCATCCGGAAGTTGCTGATCAGAGACTCCTTGCGTCGTCTCCTACACTCAGGAATGGCGGCTCGTTGCTTCGACTCTGTCATTAGCCCCGGGATGTTCTGCAACCCGGGTCAACACCCCACTGTGCATGTCGCCCCGCGTTTGGTATCAATGACGGACCATGGAGTTTTATGAAGACACTTTTAAGGAACCGAATTACAGGGTTTTATTTTCAAGGCGTCAACGACTGGACGGCCCAGGCTCAGAGGGCGTTCGATTTCAAATGCCCGGAGCGTGTGGTCAGGTTTGTCCGCGCGGCAGGCTTGGACACGCGCGAAGTGGAACTGGTGTTTGCGTTCGAGGATGCCCGATATGACATTCGACTGCCAATGGACGAACGCTTCGGCTTAACGCCCAAGACAGAACGCCGGGTGACCTCCCCTGCCCTTTCGACGCCGCAATCGCTGCAAGCATGGCGCGCGATCGAGGCTCGGGCATGAGCGCCTGTTGACTATTAATCTTCTTTGTCGGCTTTGGCGTAAGCGCGGGTTTGAGCTTCGCGGAAATTTTGGAGGAAGAGCGTATTGTCGGCGACGGCTTTTTCGATGAGTTGCTTGAGCAGGAACAGTTCGGAGCTGTTGATGACGGCATGAACGCTGTGCTCGAAGGCCTGCATGGGAGTAAATGTTTGGAATGATTCTCCGAAGAGAATGACGGTCGCGTGGCGCCGCTGGTTCATCGGCATCGCGTGGAGCGACTGCAAAGTGAGGTTTTCCTTCACGCTGTTCGCCGCAAAGAGTTCCTCGATGATCACCACCTGGTAATGGACCTGGCTGAAGCGGATCAGAAAATCGCTGTGCGTCGCCGCGGTATGAACCTTATAACCCAGCTCGGTGAGGGCGCTTTTAGCCGCATCCAGCCATTCGGGGCTGGAGAAGGCCAGAAGTGCCGGTTTGTCTGTGGCGCTGACGAAATCGAATTTGCTAGGCATGGTTTATTTAAGTTTGAGGGTGGCAGGGATGGGTGGCGGGGCGCCGGCTCGAGTCTCCTGACCGCTCCTCATCCGGAGCGAGTTCATGTTATGGGTCGATTCGCCGCGGGATTTCTTTAGGTTATCGATGCCGCGCATGACTGGCCCGCGCTTGGTGCAGTAGAGCAAGGCGGTTTCCTCAGTAATTTTGCCCTGCTCGTATGCCTCGAGGGCTGAGAAATCGAACGTTCGCCATCCGAACGGCTGGCTGGCTTCGATAATCTCGTAAAAGCTTTTGCCTTCGCTCTCACCGAGGCGGATGGTTTCCTGCGTGCGCAGGTTCGACCCCATAATTTCGAGCATGGCGTAGCGCCCGCCGTCGGCCTTGGGCACCAATCGCTGGCTCAGCACCCAGCGCAGCGTATCCGCCAGGCGCGCCCGAATCTGTTCCTGCTCCTCGGGCTCGAACAGACCCAGGATACGATTAATCGTCTGGCCTGCGTCGATGGTGTGGAGGGTGCTCAACACCAGGTGGCCCGTTTCTGCCGCGCTCAGCGCAATTTTGACCGTCTCCCGGTCGCGCATTTCGCCCACCAGAATCACCTTGGGCGCCTGGCGCAATGCGGCCCGCAGCCCGTTCGAGAAGGTGTCAAAATCAGTCCCCAATTCACGTTGATTAAACGTGGCGCGGTCGTGGACATGGACGAACTCGACCGGGTCTTCGAGGGTAACAATATGGACGGCCTTGGTGTGGTTGATTTCGTTGAGAACCGCAGCCAGCGTGGTCGATTTGCCCGAGCCGGTCGCGCCCGTTACCAGCACCAGGCCGGTCTTCTCGCGCGGAATTTCCCGGATTATCTCGGGAAATTTGAGCCATTCCAGCGTCGGAATGACTGTGTTGAGTTTGCGCAGAACGATCGAGTAATTGTTGCGTTGCGAAAAGATGTTGATACGGAAGCGGGCCTTATCCGCGAGGGTATAAGCCGTATCGCAGGACCCGCGGCGGATGAGGTCAATCAGGTGCCATTGATTGTCGCCCACCAGATTGAGGGCCACCATTTCCGTTTGGAACGGGCTGAGCTTTTCGATCGGCGAATCCATTGTGACCGGCTTGAGTTCGCCGAAGGATTCCACTTGCAGCGGTTTATCGACGGTGAACAGCAGGTCGGAGACCTCGGGCTGCGAGTCGAGCATCGAGCCGAGGATGTAGTCCAGTTCAGGGCGGCGCATATATCAGGTTTCCTCTTCGTCCGGCGGATGAGGCAGGAACGTCCGGAATTTCTTTTTATCGATGGCTTTGTCGTAGGCCTCTTCGGGCGAAATCCGTTTCATTCGCAGGTGTTCCATGATGGCGTCGTCCAGCGGTTGATTGCCCAGCTTCTTGCCGACCTGGATCATACCCGGGATTTGGTGGGTCTTGCCCTCGCGCACCAGGTTGGCGATTGCCGTGGTGAACACCAGGATTTCCAAAGCGGCCACGCGGCCCTTTTTGTCAATCCGTTTGAAGAGGTTTTGCGCCACAACCCCCTTGAGGGCTTCCGAGAGGGTCGCGCGAATCTTGTTTTGCTGGTCTGCAGGAAACACGTCGATGATGCGGTCCACCGTTTTGGCGGCGCTGGGGGTGTGAAGTGTGCCCAGGACCAAGTGCCCTGTGCTGGCCGCCACCAGCGCCAACTCGATGGTCTCCAGGTCGCGCAGCTCGCCTACCAGGATGATGTCCGGGTCCTCACGCAGCGCCCCGCGCAATGCGGCGGCAAATGATTTGGTGTGAACGCCCGTCTCGCGGTGGTTGACCAGGCAATTCTTGCTCTCATGGACGAACTCGATGGGGTCTTCGACGGTGATGATATGGTCGCGGCGGTTCTTGTTCGCGTAATCCACCATGGCCGCCAGCGTCGTGGATTTGCCTGAGCCCGTCGGTCCGGTCACCACCACCAGCCCGCGATGCAGCATGGTGAATTTCTTTAAGACTGCAGGCAGCGGGGCGTCGAACTTCTCAAAATCCTCGAATGACAAGACTTTGCTGGGGATCTGGCGGAATACGGCAGCAATCCCGTACTTTTGGTTGAAGAAATTGGCGCGAAACCTGGATATATTGGGAATCTCGTAGCCGAAATCGACATCGCCGGTTTCTTCGAATATCTTGATTTTGTATTCGGGGGCGATTTCGTAGAGCATCTTTTTGAGCTCGTCATTCTCCAGCGCCGGGTGATCGACCCGCTGGAGTTCGCCGTTGATGCGCAGCATGGGGTTATTGCCCGAGGAAAGGTGGAGGTCGGATGCCTTTTGCTCGAACATCAAATTGAAGAATGCGTCGATCTTCGCCATATATTTTGTATAACCGGGGCTCTTATAGCTAAATCCGCACCACTCTGAGCGCTTGAACCAAGTCACTGAAAAAATTGCCGCTGAAATACGAAACCAAGGGGCAATCTCCTTTGCACGGTTTATGGAACTGGCCCTTTATTGTCCCGTTTATGGATATTATGAAAAGGAAAGAGACACCATTGGGCGCCACGGCGATTTTTTCACCAGCGTCAGCGCCGGCCCATTGTTTGGGCAATTGTTAGCCTGCCAATTCGCCGGCTGGTTCCAGGCTGGAGAGTGTCAAGGTTCCTCAACCGAGTGTCATGGGGAAAGACAACAACCCGGACCATCGCGCCAGCAAGTTCTGCAAATCATCGAGGCTGGCGCCCATTGGGGCGAGTTGGCGCGGGACATCCTGCTTTGGATGCGCCGGGAGCGTCCGGGGCTTTTCGAGCATCTCGAGTATTGGATTATCGAGCCGTCATTGGGGCGTCGGCGGCGGCAGCAGAACACCCTTTCCGAATTCAGCCCCAAAGTGATTTGGGCGGAGCATTTACTGGGAGCACCGTGCTTTTCCCTCTCCCCTTCCGAAGGGGAGAGGGGTAGCTTTATGTGTAGTCCGTCCCATCGGCAGATTAAAAATGTGGTCCATGTTAGGGGCTCCGCAATAACCGCTGCGCCGGGTTTGGCCGCCCCCTCTGGTGCGCAGCGAATCATTTTTGCCAACGAACTGCTCGATGCCCTGCCGGTGCATCGGCTGGGCTGGGATGCAGGCGCGCGAATATGGTTTGAATGGGGGGTGGCACTGGAAAAAGAGCGGTTTGTCTGGAGCCGCTTGAACGGGCCAAGTCTATCGCAGAAGGGTCCAATGCCTGAGGCGCCTGGATGCCCACGCGAACTGCTCGATGTGCTGCCAGATGGATTCGTTCTTGAGATTTGCCCCGCCGCCACTCAGTGGTGGCGCGAGGCCAGTCGCGTGGTGGCGTCCGGCAAGCTCCTCGTATTCGATTATGGACTTACCGAAGAGGGATTCTGGTTGCCTGAACGGGGCCGGGGCACCCTGCGCGCGTACCGCTGCCATCGGGCCTTTGAGGATGTTTTAGCCGAGCCTGGCGAGCAGGACATCACAGCCCATGTCAATTTCACTGGCCTCCAGGCGGCTGGCCACCTGGCCGGCTTACAAACCGAGTTCTTCGGCACACAAACTCAGTTTCTTACGCGCATTGCCGAGCGTATTTGGATTGGGGAAATGCAGTTTGGCAACTGGAAAGGCGCGCTCAATCGCCAGTTCCAAACCCTCACACACCCCGAGCATCTCGGACGCGCCTTCCGCGTGCTGGTTCAGAGCAGAGGGGAAAGCTTCAGAAAATGACGATCGAATCCTGGCCTCAGTTCTTCCACACTTGCGTTTGCAGGCTATGCGCTTAAAATGGGCTTATGCTGACACTTACACCAACCAAAGCGAGGGGGAAACTGGGCAGTTTAATTAAACGGGCGGTCCACGGCGAAGACATTGGAATCCTGGATTCTTCCTCTGGCCGGATCGTCGCGTTGCGGCCCCAGTGGAAGTGTATAGCGAAGATTACGCTTTCACCGAATACGGCATCGCAGAACCGGAAATGGAACGGATAGCGAGAAAGCTGTTGGCTAAACATGAGGCATCGATGCGCAGGATCAGAGCCGGGAAACTCAAACCCTGGAAGCCGGCGTCGGCCAAGACGTGACGATCTACCCTGAAAATGCATTCCTTCGCGCGTTCAAAAAGCTTGCGGACCTGGATCAGAAGGAGGTGGACGCGGCAATTGCCCGGCTGCCAGCAGTTGTCGGCAAGCCGCACGAACATCGCGGCGCCAGTGTGCGCCGGCTCAAACCGGGTATCTTCGAGGTGCGCGCGGGGTTGCGCTTGCGAGTGGTGTTCACACTCTCCAAGGACGTGGCGGTGTTAATAGACTGTCGAAGACCACGACCATGTCCATCCCTGGTTGAGAAACCTTAAATAACGCAGAGTCTAATTGAGCCTTATACAGGAGACGAGCATCAGCGCCACCAGGATGCCAAGGACCATCAGCATTCCGATTAGCGTGAAGGCCCTCCATTTCATAACTCTTGAGGCCCCTGTTTTCGTCCATTGCGGGCTGCGGTGGGTGCAAGGCACTTCGGTTCCGTTGTTAGCTGGATTCAATTCCATGGCATAAATCTTATGGCGCTCTGCTGGTTTTGCGAGGAAATATGCGAAGGCGCGAGTCTTCAAGGCTTCGGAGTCCCAGAGCTCATGCCGCGTTCGCTCAAGGTCCACCCCGAGATTTTTCAATACGCGGCCCGCAACACCATCCCCCTCTCGAAGCAAACCGAGGAGGATGTGTTCGGTTCCTACGTAAGCATGATTGAGGGCTTTGGCTTCTCTCACCGCCAAAGCCAGGACCTTTTTCACACGCGGGTGTAGGGAATTGCCCCTGACCACTTTTGGTCCGGTCCCTGTCCCACCTGCTTTTCCACTTCCAGCCTCGCGGTTTCGAGGTCAACGCCCAGCTTTCCAAGAACGGTCACTGCGGTGCCTTGCCCAAGCCGTATCAAGCCAAGTATCAGGTGCTCGGGGCCCACGAAGTTATGGTGGAATCGGTCGGCTTCGCGACGTGCCAGTGACAACACTTGCTGAGCTCGGGGGGTGAAGCTGCACAAATCCTCGACAACAGCGGGCTCTCTGCGTGTTTGCGGCGTCGTGAACCTTTTCCAAAATGATCTGAACCAGTTCATGGAAATGCTTGTTAAAGCTGCGGAACCTGAGGACGGCAACTCAAACCCAAAGGCTTGTCACAGCAGCGCCTCCATGAGGCAATGCAACTCTGCATCGACCTGGGCGGGATCACTCACCGTCCGGCCAATTTCGTTTTTGATGAATTCACGAAAGCGGCGGCGGAGGCGGTGAATGGCGACCTTGACGGCCCCCTCGTTTATCCGCAGGGCATCGGCTGCATCAGCTTGCGAGAGGTTCTCGGTATCGCCAGTCAGCCAGGGCTTGAGCGCCTCGAACTGGGCGGCCTTTCCAGAGGTTTGCTGTTCCTGGGCGAGGGCGGCAAGGGCGCGATCCAGCAGCGTCAGTGCCCATTTGCGATCGAATTCGCGGTCCGGGCTGGGCGCGTTACGGTCGGCCACTTGCAGGCCGAGCGACGTATCGGCCTCGGATTCGATTGGCACAAGAACCTGGCCTGCGCCGCGTTTGAGTCGGCGATCCCGGTCACGCGTGTCGGCCAGGAAATGTTTGACGGCCCCTAAGAGAAAGGAACGGAACCGGCCTCGTTGCGGATCGACCTGGTCGATGCCATGACGAGCCAGCAGGCGGGCGAAAAACTCCTGGGTGAGGTCGCGTGCGGTGTCTTCGCCCAGGGCGTTGCGGCGTACAAAGGCAAAGACTGGCGCGTAATAGGCAGCGCACAAATCGCTCAACGCCGCTTTGGCTTCCGGAGAGTCGCCTCGCGCCTCGAGGACTCGCGTCCATTGCGTCGTCACGAAGGCGGCGGGCGAGCCGGTTGGCGGGGATGGCAGTTCGGACATTGGATCATTTGTGGAGCTTTTGCTCCGCATCAGATTCACTGCGCTGAATGAGCTGGGGTTCTATCAGGCTATAGCATTGCTGGGCGAGGGCTTTGTCGTGCGCGACGAGGCCCTTGAAAACGGCGACGGTGGCTTCCTCCTGGCCGAGGTACCGATTGATGGCAGCCAGTTCCATGAATAAGTCGAAATAACCGCGGCCCTGGGAGAATTCGCCGGCATCGGCGTCACGAATCTCGATGAGCGCCTGCCTGGCTTTGGGATAGCGGCGGCCTAGTTCGACCCAATCGGACAGAGCGAATGAATTGCGCACGCCAACCTGGCTTGGATCGGATTTCGAGTGATTGTGATACCAGATGTAGCGTTGCATCGCTTCCTCGTATTGACCTTGGGACATCTTTTGCTTGGCCTCATTCAGAATTTTCTGTAAATCCGGCGCGCTTCCGGGCACCACCGCTGGCGACCAGGTTTCTGCTGATGCTTGGTTCGTTGCGCTTTGCGAGGGCACCTGCTGCTCGAGTGGCAGCGATTTTATAGACTTCAGCGCCTGCTCCATTGATTCTGGTAACCCGGTGCCGGCAATGTAATTCGTTCGCTCAATCTTGTGTGGAGCTGTCTTGATTGGAGGCGACGTGAGGGGTTCCAGCAGAATGCGCAGCTCAATCCCGGAGAGGCCATGATTTCCGTTACCTCCCGGTGGCTGCTCAAAATCTACCAGGCGAATCGCTCGCTGATAACCGGCGCGCACGCTCTGTGGGAGAACCATTTCGACCCAGCGATAAGGCGGCGTGGATAACCATTTGCTCGAGGTAAACCCAAGGCCCCAGTTGACATTCCACTGAACGACTTTGCTTAATTCATTTGACCGCGCCTTGGTAATACCCCAAGTGGATAAAGTCTGGCGATCGACTACGTTGGTCATGCTGGCAAGCTGCGCTTGGGAAATCGGATCGCACGATATAGCGCAAAATGGAACATCGACGACGCCGGCTGGGCCAACCTTGAAATACGCGCTGAGCCCCGGATCGATGGTGGGCACACCATTGTCCCAGCGCACAAATAAAATGCTCGCGAGGTGGTTTGCCGGCACAAAACAATCGAATCCCCAACCGGGCGCAGATTGAGCAAAGCGCAGCGTGGGCGAAAAACTGATGACGAGGTCACCTTCGGCTTTGGAAGCCGCTGCATTGCCAGGGGCCTCCAGCCCCGGCCCATGCCCTCCTCTCTGGCGCGCGAGCATGAACTTCGGCACGGCGATCCCAAGCACAATTCCCACAATCGCAACGCCGATCGGAATGATGATGAGGGCCATGACAACAACGGCAACCCATCTCCAGAACCGGTCAGGTCTTGGCGCAGGCGAACTGGCAGCCCGCGAACCAGGCGGGCGGGCTCGCAACACGGAAAGCAGCCCCACTGACAGGCCCACGAAAAACCCCGCTGCAACCCCCACCAACATGCCTAGGGCAATATTCAACGGCTTGTTGGGGCGGGCGGGGAGCAGGGGCGGCACAGCGCGATCAAGAATTTCGACGCGCACCAGGCGAGCCAGGATCGCGGACGCGCCGCGGCTTTGTGCTGCATGGATCCTTTCTGAACAATAGGCCGAGTAATTCTCCGCGATATCATTCGCCATTTCGGCCGCTTCCTGGGGTTGTTCGCTGAAGGCTTGAACTTCGATTAGCATGGTGTTGCGAACAGGGCGAAGTTCCAACCGACTAATTAGCAACTGGAGGGCTTCGGTGGGGGAGAGCCCTGGCAGGCCGTAGCTTTGCGCCCAACGCGACTGGAGCTTGAGGTGCTGGATGACCGGATCAAGGACAGGCCTGGACCTGATCGTCTCAAGTTCGCTCTGGAGCAGGTACGGGTTGAATCCCCACTCTGCCGATTGCAGTGGCACCGCGGCCTCCAATCTGATGCGCGCGGTGGCCCGGTAGGACTCGGGCATCAGAAAGGTGATCAGTGTAGCGCCAAATGTAATCAGAAAAAACACTACCAACGCCGCTATGGCGCCGCGGACCAGGTGCCGGGCCGCTCCGGGCCGCTCTGGGAGGGGAGCCGGGCCGCCGCGAAATTCGGCGCCACCACTTCCTTTCGCAGCGATGGTTTCAACCTGCGTCTTGACTTCCTCGGCGCTCTTTTGCCGCAGCTCACGTTCCTTCTGCAAGGCGCGCAGGACGATATCATCCACGCGCTCATCCACCGCCGATTTTTCCGATGGCGGCGCAAAGCGGCCAATTGGCAATTCTCCCGTTAGCATTTCGTAGAACACAACACCCAGCGAGTAGATGTCTGCTCGTTGGTCCACATCCTCTGGATGTTCGATTTGCTCTGGCGCCATGTAGTGTGGGGTGCCGAGAGTTTTGCTCGTTTCGGTAAGCGTGATCGGAGGCGGCGCTCCTTGTGCCGGTAGGTAAACGCCGGCCTGGGCTTTGAGCGGACCTGATGCCGCGAGGACTTGGGTTTCGATGGCGACGAGCTTGGCGATGCCGAAATCGGCAATCTTCACACGACCTTTGGCGTCGAGCAGGATATTCTCCGGCTTGATGTCGCGGTGAAGTATTCCTTCGTTGTGGGCGAATTGGAGCGCCTCACAGATTTTGGGAACCACCGCCAGGGCTTGTTGCGGCGTGAACCGCCCAACCCTCATTGCCTCACGCAAATTCACACCATCCACGAATTCCATCAGCAGGTAAAATAAGCCGTTGGCCTGGCCGAAGTCGTGGATGGTGACGATGTTGGGGTGGTTAAGTTTTGCCAACATCCGTCCTTCCCGGGCAAAGCGTTCGGCGAATGCAGGGTCGGCCGCGAGGGATTGAGGCAGAATCTTCAATGCCACAAACCGGTCGAGTTTGGGCTGGCGCGCCTTGAAGACGTAACCCATGCCGCCTTGCCCGATGAGTTGCAGGATTTCGAGTTGCGGAAAAGCCGCCGCCAACTCCTCAGGCGTTGGCGGGACAGATTTGACCGATCCCCCCTGCCCTGCCTCGGTGGAGACGCTGGCTTGTTGCAGAAGGCACTTGGGACAAAGCCCCTGCGGCGCCTCGGGAGGAATCGGCCCGCCGCATTTTGGACAGCATTTCGATTGAGATGTTACGCTCATGCCTGTTCCTGAGGCCACTGCAGACAAAGGTTACAGGGGATTCGTTAAAGCTGAAATCGCAAAGAAAGCGCAAGGGACAGAATGCTAAAGGACAGAATCAGTCAGTCAGGCCACACCTGCTTCTCCGATCAACTCGCGTACCTTGGCGCCAATATCCTTGCCGCGCATGAGCGATTCGCCAACTAGAATGGCGCGCGCGCCGCAGGCGGCCGCACGCATCATGTCCGCCCGGGAATGGATGCCGCTCTCGGAAACCAGCACGGGCGCTTCACCAGCGGCCCTCGAAGAGCCGAGCGCGCGCGAGGCCAGCCGCTCGGTGGTGCTCAAATCCACCTTGAAGCTTTTCAAATCGCGGTTGTTCACCCCGACCAGTTCAGGCCGGATGGACAAAGCACGCTCCAACTCAGCCTCGTCATGAACCTCAACCAGGACCGCCAAACCCGCTTCTCGCGCGAGTTGGTGCAAATCCCTCAGTTGTGAGTCAATCAGGATAGCCACAATCAGGAGGATGGCGTCCGCGCCCCACTGAATGCTTTCGAGAATCTGCCGCTCATTAATGATGAAATCCTTCCGCAACAGCGGCAGGCGAACCGCTGCCCGGATGTCCTTCAAATACTGGAGCGAACCTTGGAAGAATTTCTCGTCCGTCAGCACCGAGAGGCAGCTTGCGCCGGCGGCCTCGTATTGGCGCGCAATCATCACCGGATCGAAATCCGGGCAAATCACGCCTGCAGAAGGCGAGGCCTTTTTCACCTCGGCGATGAGCGCGACAGCCCCCTTGGCAGTCCGGCGCAGGGCGGCCAGAAAATCTCGCGAATCGCCGCGGGCGCGCAGGGCCTCTTTCAAAGCGGCTCCCGAAAGCGCCTTTGGCGGCAACCGTGCCACCTCGCCCTTTTTCGCCTCAACAATCATGTCGAGAATTGAGGCCCGAGGATTATTCCTCTTCATCCTTAATGCCCTGCATTCGTTTGGCCGGACAACCCGCGCGCAACCAACCGTTCACGAAAGGGTCCAACTCGCCGTCCATGACCGCCTGCACGTTGCTCGTTTCAACGCCGGTGCGCAGGTCTTTGACCATGCGATAGGGCTGGAAGACGTAGCTCCGGATTTGGTTGCCCCAAGAGATGCTCCCCTTCTCTCCGTAAAAGCGTTCCATCTCGGCTTTTTGCTCGTCTTGCCGTTGGGCAAATAATTTGGACAGCAACAGCTTCATGGCTGTGGCGCGATTCTGATGTTGCGAGCGCTGGCTTTGCGAAGCCGCCACCGTGCCGGTAGGCAGATGGGTGATTCGGACGGCGGTCTCGACTTTGTTCACGTTCTGTCCGCCTTTTCCCCCTGAGCGGTAGGTGTCCACCTTCAGTTCGACGGGTGGGATAACGATGTCGCTGTTGGTCTCCTCGATTTCGGCAATGACATCCACGCTGGCAAAGCTGGTATGGCGCCGTTTATTGGAGTCAAAAGGCGAGATACGCACCAGGCGGTGCACGCCTCGCTCGGCTTTGGCAAAGCCATAGGCATTCTCGCCCTCGAATACCAAGGTGGCGCTCTTGATGCCGGCGGCCTCACCGGCCAGAGCATCTTCGAGTTCGACTTTCCAGCCGCGCGCTTCGCCCCAGCGCTGATACATCCGCATCAGCATGTTCGCCCAATCGCACGATTCCGTTCCGCCCGCTCCGGCGTTGATGCTCAGAATGCAGTTGCTCCGATCATGAGGGCCGCTGAGGAAAACCTTCAATTCGAGCGCGTCCAATTCCTTGAAAAACCGGGAAAGGTCTCCTTCGAGTTCCTGTTGGATTTTTCCTTGCGCTGCTTCGGGCTCCGCCTCGCCCAATTCGACCATCACGCGGAAATCTTCCACTTCCTTCTCCGCTTTGAGCAATGGCTCGGTTTTTGCCCGGAGTAAATTGGCCTCTTCTATCAGCTTCTGGGCGCTCTCACGATTGTTCCAGAAGTTTTCCGCCGCCATCAAGGCGTTGAGTTCGCCCAGGCGTTTCTGCGCGCCGGGCACGTCAAAGAAACCTCCGCAGATGAGCAAGTTTATCGGCGGCGGTCGTCAATTCAGCTCGAATGGTATCAAACATCCGGCGGAATGTAGGTTGCGGGCACAACGGTTGCAAGTGCCCTTTGGAGGCGAAATCCCCGCATGTAAGAGACGACGTAAGGAGTCTCTGATCAGCCACTTCCCAGTCAAGCAAAAGCAGGCAATTGACAATTTCGATTAAGACTCCTTACGTCGTCTCCTACAAAGGCTTGGAACTGGCCTCGGCGAACTGAAATGCCGGCTTGAAGTTCCTCCTCGAACTCCCGACTCTCACCCGCGATGAAATTCGCCATTTGCAACGAGATTTTTCAGGGCTGGAAAATCGAGGAGGTTTTTGCCCACGCCGCCCAGTTGGGCTATGAAGGCCTCGAAATCGCCCCATTTACTCTGGCGAACTCGGTGACTGAAATAACATCCGGCCAAAGGAAATCGATTCGGGAGGCCTCAGCGCGCAACGGCATAGCCGTCGTTGGAATCCATTGGATTTTGGTCAAACCCGAAGGACTTTACCTCAACCATTCAGACCCTGGCGTCCGCAGGCGGACCTCCGAATATTTGCGAGCGCTGGTGGATTTTTGCGCCGACATCGGTGGTGACTGCATGGTGGCCGGCTCGCCCCGGCAGCGCAATGTTTTGCCGGGTGTCTCGCGCGAGCAGGCGCGCGATTGGGCTCTTGAGACCTTTCGCAGCGCAGCCGATGCCGCAGCGCAACGGCAAGTGACCATCTGTTTTGAGCCTTTGGCTCCGGCAGAAACTAATTTCATCAACACAGCCGCCGAGGCCATCGAGTTCGTCCAAGCCCTGGCCTCGCCCAGCGTCCAAATCATTCTCGATGTAAAGGCGATGTGCTCGGAGTCCAAACCCATCCCGCGCATCATCCGCGAATCCTGGCCCCACTTTGCGCATTTCCACGCCAATGATAAGAACCTGAAAGGACCGGGATTTGGCAAAGTGGATTTCAGACCTATTGCCTCAGCTCTAAGGGAGGTGGGCTACAGCCGCTACGTTTCTGTTGAGGTGTTCGATTTCAGCGACGGGGCGGAGGTCATCGCCCGGAAAAGCATCGATTACTTGAAGGAAACCTTCGCTCAAGCGGCGGGTCCAGTGCCTTGAGTTGAGTTATGCCGAATCCCTTTTTCGACCCTGGCCGGGGACGCGCAGCGCAGGTAAGGGCTCTTTTTGGCCGAATCGCGTTGCGTTACGATCTGATTAACGATCTCCAGAGCCTGGGCCTGCACAGGCGTTGGAAAAAACGCGTCATCGAGCTGGCCCAGCCCCAACCTGGGCAGTCTGCCCTGGACCTCTGCTGCGGGACCGGCGACCTGGCTTTGGGATTGTGCCGGCGCGGCTTGAGGGTAATTGGATTGGATTTTAGCGAACAGATGCTCGCCGTGGCTGAGAGCAGGAAAAGCCGGATGCGCAGCGCAGCCACAATCCCAGCAGACGGCCTGTATCTGGTGCGCGGGGATGCGCAGAATCTGCCATTCCGTGAGAATAGTTTCGATATTGTGACGGTCGGCTACGGGTTGCGCAACCTCTCGAATTGGGAGACCGGCCTGTGTGAAATGCGGCGGGTGGCGAAACCAGGTGGTCGCCTGCTGGTATTGGATTTTGGCAAACCTCGAAATCCAGTCTGGAGCGCCTTCTACATGGGGTATTTGCGCGCGTTTGTGCCTTGCCTGGGCCGGCTCTTTTGCGGCAATGCCGCTGCTTACGCCTATATCCTTGAATCGCTGAGGCACTACCCGGCTCAAGAAGGCGTGGCAGCCAAAATGCGCCAACTGCGTCTGGAACAGGTCGGCGTAGTCAACCTGCTCGGCGGAGCCATGAGCATCAACTACGGCCAGAAATGCACCGATTACTGAGCCGGCGCGCTGGCCGGCGATGCCGGAATCCCAAGGTCCATGTTCCCCTGCTGCTGCAGGTCCAAAAAAATCATCTTTTCTTCGGGCGTAAGGTCATTTGGCAAACCGGTAAGGGAAAGCGCATCTGTAGTGGGCGCCGGTTCGGTTGCTGCCGCAACACCGGAATCGGAAGGCGTGCTCAGGGAGGGCGGAGAAATCGCAGCAGCTTGCGGCAGTGGAGCCGGGTTGGCAGCCGGGGATTGAGCCAGGTCGGCGGGAGGGCTCGGTTGAGGGGCCGAGCCAGACGCAGCGGAGGATTCGGTTGGCGCAGCTTGAGGAGGTGTCACTGGGGCTGAGGGCGCGGGAAAAGCCATCCGACCGGTCGGAGTCAAGCCGCCCGCCGGACCAGGAGGAACACGCCCGGGAACTCGATACTGCGGCAGGCCAAGCACGCCCCGATTCGGACTTTGAGTGCCGGGAGGCAGATAGGTTGGGGTGGGAACCATCCCTGGAGCGCCGGGGCGCATCGGCATCGGCATTGGCGTATTCGGCAGCTTGAGCCCATCCTTCTCGAATGTAAGGGTCATTATCTGTCCCGAATGATTCACCATCACGCTGCCGGCTTTCTCATCAATTTGTAGCACCTCAACGTCTCCCTGGCGCTGGCCTTCTGTTAAAATCAAAGACTCCTCTTTGGGCCGGTCGGCGGGCTTGTTGGCCGGGGGCGCCTCAAGCATTAAGGCGCGTTTATTGCCCAGAATTGTTGTAATGCCCGTGAGTATGAGCTTTGGCAGTTGGGGTGGTGCTGAGGTGACATTTATTTGCGGTGGCGACTTGAGCCCGAAGGCGTTGCGTTCCGGAATGCTCGCATACCGATCCGGTGAGGGATTCCGGGCCACCGCCCCCGCATTCCCAACCAATATCAGCCCAAGGGCCAAACCTATACAGATTGTGAGACTTTGCCTCATTTAACCCTATTATACACTTTTCCTTAATGAACACCACCCGGTAGTTTTGGTTGCGCCCCGAAAAAGCGGAGGTGTGCGAATCAGCCGCAAAAGAACGCAGAGAACGCAGAAACTGAGGAAGCTTCAAGGGAAAGTCGGTTGTTAATAACCTTTCAATAAGCGGTTAATAACGGCCAACAGGTTTTGCTCGTCGCGCAGCCTGGGCGCAACCAGTATTGAAAGCCGGAAAACCGAAACGAAATTCAACCCATGGCTGCGGAAGAAAGAGTGCTATGTTTTAAGCGGAAGGTTCTGGAAGAGCTAGGAGTGTTCCAGGGGCTGAGCCTTGATGTGGAGAAATATCTGCCGGTTGTGACCGATGCGTCGCAGCTCGCGTACCGGAACCGGAGCGAGGCCGAGCAGGACCGAAACTACAAGCAGCTTATCCCTTATGTGCTGCTGGTCTGTAATGGCAGCATCTTGCGCTATCGCCGAGGCAAAGGCGGCCAGGAAACCCGCTTGCATGGACTCTTTTCAGTGGGGGTCGGGGGCCACATCGCGGAAGAAGACCATGGGCTTTTTTCATCCGGCATCGGCTATCACGATGCCATGCTGCGCGAGATACGCGAGGAGGTGGCCCTTAATGAATCAAAAGAGGCCCCTGTAGCGCTCATCAATGACGACAGTACTGATGTCGGATACGTGCACTTTGGGGTTGTGCATGTCATGCCAGTGGCCAGCCGTACGATTACTGGCCGGTGCAAGGGGATTGTGGCGCCGGAATTCATCCCGATTCCCGAAGCTGCAAAAGAAGCGACGGCTTACGAATCCTGGTCCCGGTTTTGTCTGGAAAATATCGGCCAGCTTCTGTCCAAAGCGGCCCAGTTGGGCGTCAAAACCGCTAATCTTCGCTAATCGATTATCAGCGTAGATTAGCGTTTCAATCTGCCGCGAGGCCTATTGCGCCGGCAGGGCAGACCGGAATCCGATATTGGTCGCGCTATAATCCGGCGAGTTTCCATAACGATAGGAGTTGCGGCAGTGCTCCGCGTAATAATTCCAATTGCCGCCCCGGCCGACGCGAGTTGAGCCGGTGTCCGGGCCGCGCGGATCGGTTTGCGGGGCGCTTGGGTAGGCGCCCGCCCAATCCCAGCACCATTCCCAAACGTTGCCGGCCATGTCGTATAGGCCGTAACCGTTGGGGGCAAACGAACCCACCGGGCTGGTATAAGGCATGACCCCATCGACGAATGGCGGGTCATACTGCCGGGTCGGGCTGATATCGTAAGGAAAGCTGCTGTCGCTGTAATAGTTGGCCTGGCTGTGAGTGATGGTATCTACGTCTGCCCACGGAAATCGATGACCGCTGGCCCCGCCCCGCGCCGCTTTTTCCCATTCCGACTCGGTTGGCAAGCGGTATCCAGCATACCAGTTCACATAAGGGGCGACCTGTCCCATTTTATAAACTTGGGTGAGTCGGGCATCGGTGTAATATGCAGGCGTCCGCCCCTCCATCTCCGAGCGCGCGTTGCACCACTTCACCATGTCGTACCAATCAATGCTCTGGACCGGATGATTGGTCCCCTTCCCCGAACCGGGATTGTCATAGGTGTAGCCGTTGCCGCCATTCCATCCTTTTACCTGGTCCCACAGCGCTTTAGTGACTTCATATTTATCCATATAAAAGCCGCTCACATAAACAGTGTGGACGGGCAGTTCGTAGGATTCTCCTTCGTTGAAGGTGTCTCCCATCTGAAAGCTGCCGGCAGGAATCAGGACCATGCCAGGAGGGATGGGATTATTGGTTTGGCTCAGGCCCACAACCCGATAAAAGCGCTGGGAACCGGTGACCGTCATCGAGTCCACAAATGAATACGGGCTTTGGGACACAAGCAGGTTCGTCAGCGTCACCCAGTTTCCCTGGCCTATATCGCTCGTTGTTTGGATTTGATTGGTGATGCCGAGATCGCTCGAGATATTCAGTTCCAGCCCCCCCTCGGTGAGGATGATACTGGCAATGGCCGGCGGAGCCGCCCTGCTTGTGAGGGTGAGCGAAAAGAGAATCCCTAAGGCCATTAGGCGATTACCATACAAACAGAATTTCTGCGTCATTTGCACCTCTAGATTTGGCGCAACCTAGCCCCTTTTTGCCCCCGAATGGATGGAGACTTTACCCCAACGTCGTGGGGTGCGGCGGCAAGCGAAGCGCGACGCCGCTTTGGAGGGTTCACCGGCGCCGCAGCGTCCAAAAGCGCCGTTGTTGCTGCGCTTTGCCGGCGCACTCCAAAAGCCATCAAACGCCGCCTCCCATTTTTGCTTGTGAGGTGCGCCCTTGTGCAGGTAAGAGACTGCGGTGAGCCACGAGCAAAAGTTCCGGATTGGGGTGTTGGGCTCGGGCAGAGGCTCGAATTTCGCCGCCATTGCCGATGCCTGCACGGCAGGCACAGTGCCGGCGCAAGTGGCCCTCGTGCTCAGCGATGTCGCTGAGGCTGGTATTCTGCAATTGGCACAACAACGGAACATCCCGGCACGTTTCATTGCGCCTGGGAAATTTCGCACCAAACTAGATGAGGACGCGGAGCGGGCTTATGTGGAGGCGCTGCTCGAGGCGAAAGTCGATTTGATCGCCCTGGCAGGCTTCATGCGAGTCTTAAAAGGAGAGTTTCTGGCCCGATTCGACGGGCGCATCGTCAACATTCACCCGTCTCTGCTGCCGTCGTTTCCCGGGCTTGAGGCCTGGAAACAGGCGCTCGAATATGGCGTAAAGGTTACTGGCTGCAGCGTGCATTTTGTCGAAGCCGGCGTCGATTCGGGGCCGATTATTGGCCAGCAGACTGTGCCCGTGCTGGATGACGACACCCCCGAGAGTCTGCATCAACGAATCCATGCCGCCGAACACGAGTTATACCCCCGCTGCATCGCTGCTATCGCGCTTGGCAAAGTCCAGGTGCGCGGAAGACAGGTGATCTGGAAAAGGTAAGAGCCGCAGAATTAATCGTCGCAAAAGAACACAGGGAACGCAAAGAGCGAAGAATCCCTCTGTGTTTTGTACCGCATTTCTTTGCGTTCCTTCGCGGCTATATGTCGTCGTGTGATACTTTTCGGGGCCAAAAATGGGACAGGCGCAGTTTGCGTAAGGCAATGGTAGCGGCGGTAAAATGGGAACTGTTTCGGATTGTGGCGCCCACCACCTAACCGGGTGCCCGGCGGGAGCCTTTAATGGGCGATCAAAACCCTCGCAACAGCCACAACCAGAGCCACTAATGACATGAACATGAGGACATCCACCACACCGAAGTTCCTATCATTCTTGTGATTGATTGGGGCGATGGATGTTCGAATCCAACCACCTTTTGCAGATTGTACTTTGAACGCAGCACGCTTCATAGTTTCGGTGACAGCAAGTAATGGGCCAGAGTAAAAGAGAGAAAGTTCTCGGTTCATTCTCTTGCTCATGTATTGAACTGATAAGCCACCCTCGATAACATGGTCGCTCGATGAAAAGGCGACGAGGTGGCCGGGCCAGGTCTGGCGGAGCGACCGATGCTGGCCAGGACAGCTCGGGTTCGCGGAGGAAGGCGGCACAAGAGTCCATATCCCGCACTACGATCAACTCTCCATCCGCAGCCTCCACCAGGTCCTCGATGCCGGCTATGCTGGCGGCTGCCCGGCCAACCGAGCACCTTATCAGCCAGCCTCTGGTGCGGCCTTCCCAGCAGCCGCCCTTTTGGCGCCATCCTCGGTTTTTGGGGTTGCTGTTGGTTTGGGCCACGATTCTGGCCTACCAACCGGTCTGGCATGGCGGGTTTATCTGGGATGACGATGTTTATGTCATAAAAAACAAACTGCTTACCGCCCCTGATGGGCTGCGGCGTATTTGGTTTTCCGAGGATTCCCCTTCGCAGTACTTTCCGTTGGTTTATTCGATGTTCCGGGTTGAATACGCCCTGTGGGGCCTCAATCCGGCTGGCTATCATTGGGTCAACATCCTCTTTCAAGCGGCCAACGCCTTGCTGGTCTGGAGGCTCTTAAAGCGCTTGGAACTCCCGGGCGCCTGGCTCGCAGCGGCCCTGTTCGCCCTGCACCCGGTGCAGGTCGAATCCGTTGCCTGGATTACTGAACGCAAGAATCTCCTCTCACTGTTCTTCGTCCTGTGGTCTTTATTGGCTTGGCTCGCGTTTATCGAGGAACGACCGAAGCGATGGGGATTTTATACGGGCGCTCTTGTCTTGTACCTACTGGCATTGTTCAGCAAAACCACGGCCTGCACCGTGCCTGCCGCACTGGTTGTGAGTCTCTGGCTCAAAAGGAAGCCAATCACCCGGTGGCGTTGGGCGCAAATCGCGCCGTTCGTGGCCATGGGCTTGGGGATGGGCCTATTGACGATGTGGTGGGAGCGCCACCATATTGGGACAAACGGGGGAGTTTTCGCCATCGGCCCGCTGGAACGAGTGCTCATCGCCAGCCGCGGCGTGTGGTTTTATGCCTGGAAACTTCTATGGCCCGTCAACCTGACTTTTAGCTACCCGCGTTGGGTGATTCACACAACCGACCCTCTCGCGTATGCCTGGCTAGCCCTGGGAGTTCTATTTTGTGGGCTGCTGCTTTTTGCGCGGCGATATGCTGGACGCGGTCCGCTATTGGCCGCCGCATATTATGTGGCAACACTGGCGCCGACCCTGGGGTTCATCATGCTGTTTACCTTTCGCTACAGCTTCGTCGCCGATCACTATCAGTATATGGCCTGTATCGGGCCTTTTGCCCTGGTTGCGGCCGGGCTTGCGGTTGTGGCGAAGCGTTTGCGCCAACAGCGGCCATGGCTGGAGCCGGTCTTTTGCGGGCTGCTGGTGCTTGGCCTGGGGAGTTTGACCTGGCGCCAGGCGCAGGCCTACAAGGATGTCGAAACCCTCTGGCGTGATACCGTCAGGAAGAACCCTGATTCCTGGCTGGCGCGCTATAATCTAAGCCGCGATTTGCTGCATCGCGGCCAATTCGACGAGGCGCTTGAAGAATATCGCCAGGCCCTCCGGACCGGTCCAAACACGGTCGATGGGCTTGTCAGCGTTGGAAACGCTCTATTTGCCAAGGGCCGGCAGGATGAAGCCATGGAGTTTTACGAAAGGGCCCTGCAGGTCAATCCGGATAATCCCGAGGCGCATGTGAATCTGGCGGTCATTCTGGCCAACCGCGGCCAGATCGAAGAAGCGATGGAACACGATCGCAAGGCCATTCAGGTGAACCCAAAACATATCACGGCGCATGTTAATTTGGCGGTTGCCCTGGCATCGCAGGGCCGATTCAAAGAGGCCCTCGAACATTATGCCAAGGCGCTGGAGGTCAACCCCGACCAACCGATGACTCACATTAATCTGGCAATCGCCCTCAATGCCCTCGGCCAGACAAATCAGGCTCAGGCGCATTTTCGCAAAGCGGCTGAAGTCGTAAATGCCCACGCAGCCGGGCTGGCGACCCAGGGCCGGCTGGACGAGGCTGTGGCCCAATATCGTGAAGGGATTCGGCTCATTCCCAATAACCCGGAAGCCCACTGCGGTTTGGGATTGGTCCTGCTGCGCCAGGGCAACGCCGGCGAGGCGCGCGAGGAGTTTAGCCGGGCGCTCGAACTCAGGCCAGGCTACCAAGAAGCGCAACGGCAGTTGAATGAGCTGCATTGAATGGCAACGCACCTCTCAAAAGACAAGCCTCGCCTTAATCGTGCTGGCATGACCGGGCCTCTGCCGATTGAGCGCAACCCGTTCTCCTCGATACTGCTCCTTTGTTTATGCCTGGGCGCGCTGATCGCCTGGTCTTTTGCCCCGCTCCTGCGGGCTGGTTTCATCGACCTCGACGATGACCTGTACGTAACGGCCAACGACCATGTGCGCGCCGGGCTTGCCTGGCCTTCCGTCAAATGGGCCTTTTCGAGCACCGAAGCAACTAATTGGCATCCGTTGACCTGGCTGGCGCACAGCCTCGATTGCCAGCTCTTTGGGCTTCAGCCCTGGGGACATCATTTAATGAGTCTCTTGATCCATGGCCTTAATGCCTGGCTTGTTTTCCTGCTCTTCACCCGCATGACCGGGGCGCTTTGGCGCAGCTTTTTTGTTGCGGCGCTCTTTGCGATTCATCCGCTGCATGTCGAGTCGGTTGCCTGGATAGCTGAACGGAAAGATGTCCTGAGCACCTTGTTCTTTCTACTGACCCTTTGGGCCTACTGCCGCTTTGTGGAAAAGCGCCGGACGGCTGAAGGCGGCTGGCTCTGGTACGGCAGCGCGTTGCTCTGTTTCGTTCTTGGATTGATGAGCAAACCGATGTTGGTGACTCTCCCGTTTGTGCTGCTGTTGCTGGATTATTGGCCGTTCCAGCGCGGCGCTGTTCGCCAAACCCAATCTGAAAGACCACCTGGCTCTAAACTCAGCGCTCAAAGCCAAACCTGGGCGTGGGGACGACTGGTCCTCGAAAAGCTCCCGTTCTTTTTCCTCTCTGCCATTTCCCGCGTCGTTACTTTCCTGGTTCAGCAGAAGGGCGGCGCCGTAGCCCATGTTATCCAGCTCCCGGTTAGCCTGCGACTCGAAAACGCCTTGGTGTCTTACGCACGGTACCTGGGTAAAACGGTCTGGCCTGCGGACCTGGCCATTTTTTATCCACACCCGGGCCGTTGGTCTGCCTGGAGCGTGGTCTTCGCTGCAGCGCCGGTATTTGGGCTGACCCTGCTGGCATGGCGCAGCAGAGGCCGGCGCCCCTATGCGTGGGTAGGCTGGCTTTGGTTCTTGGGGACGCTCGTTCCGGTCATTGGTTTGGTCCAGGTTGGCCGCCAGGCGATGGCAGACCGTTATACTTACATCCCACTGCTCGGGGTATTCGTGATCGTTGCCTGGAGCGCCCAGGAATTGTTGGGGACATGGCATTATCGCAGCGTGGCCTGGTGGGCTGCGGGCGGCGCGCTCATCGGGTTGTGTGCCATTTCAACTCGGCGCCAGGCTGGCTACTGGCGCGACAATGAAACCTTGTGGACTCACGCGGCAGCCGTTACCCGGAATAATTTTCTGGCTTATAACAACCTCGGCCTGGTTTATGAAAAACAGGGGCGGCTCGATGAAGCAGCCCTTGAATTCCAGGAAGTGGTCAGACTGAGGCCGGAGGATGCTGAAACCCGCGGCAACCTGGCGAACGTCTATTGCAGGCAGGGCCGTATTGAGCGTGGGTTGGCCGAATACGAAGAAGCGGCCCGCCTGAAACCTGAGTCGGCGGAAGTCCATCACAATCTGGGTGTAACGCTATGCATTGCTGGCCGCTACGAAGAAGGCATTACTCATTTCAAACAGGTGGTGAAATTGCGCCCGCAGTCGGCCTCGGCGCAGCTTGACCTCGCTATGGCCTGGCTCCAGAAAGGCAGCCGGCCCGAGGCGATAGTTCATCTGAGAAAAGCTTTAGAGCTCCAACCCGATTACCATCCGGCCCAGGAGCAGCTTCAGGCCCTTACAAGGCAATAGGGACGTTTTGTAAACATGGAGAGCGCAAAGCGACAATTCAAAGAGACCCTCGACCTTTTGGAGTGCGGCGGCAATTGGGTCGCCTGTCTCCTGCTGTTTTTGGCCGTCCTGGCAGCCTTTGTTCCCGCACTGAATAACGACTTTATCAGCTTCGATGACGGGACGTACGTGACGCAAAACCAGCATGTGCAGACCGGCTTGAGCTGGCGAGGAGTGCGCTGGGCGTTTACCACCTCGCACGGGAGCAACTGGCATCCGCTAACCTGGCTGTCGCACATGCTGGACTACCAGGTTTACGGTCTCAGGCCATGGGGACATCACTTGACCAGCATTTTTTTTCACGGGGCAAATAGCGTGCTCGTATTCCTGCTGCTAATGAAGATGACCAATTCATCCTGGCGCAGCCTGTTTGTGGCCGGCATTTGGGCCTTGCACCCGCTGAGAGTCGAATCGGTGGCGTGGGTTGCCGAGCGCAAGGATGTGCTGAGCGCTTTGTTCTTCCTGCTCACCCTTTGGGCTTATACGACTTACGCTCAGCGAAAACCAGCCGCGTGGCGCTACTATATCCTGGCTCTGGCTTTCTTTGCTTGCGGGCTTATGAGTAAACCAATGCTGGTGACCCTTCCATTTGTGTTGTTGTTACTGGATTTCTGGCCTCTGCGGCGGCTCTCCTCCTCTCCGTTAGGACTTCTCCTGCTTGAAAAGCTCCCTTTCCTTGTTCTGGCGCTTCTTTCGAGTCTTGTGACTTTCCTGGTCCAGAACAATGCCGGGGCCACGCTGTTGCTGGGCCGCTTGTCCTTTGGCGATCGTCTTGCCAACGCTGTGGTTTCCTATTGCCGGTATCTCGGTGACATCTTTTGGCCGGCGAATTTGGCCATCTTCTACCCGCATCCAGGCAATTGGCCTGCGGGCTCCGTTCTAGCGGCTTCAGTCCTGCTCGTGGCCATCACCGTCATTGTATTTTTGACACGGCGCGAGCGGCCTTATCTGCTGATGGGTTGGCTTTGGTTTTTAGGGACACTGGTCCCGGTGATTGGCTTCGTGCAGGTTGGCCGCCAAGCCATGGCAGACCGTTATACCTATCTCCCATCGCTTGGCGTGCTGGTTGCCTTAACCTGGTTGGTTCCAAGCCCCCAAGCAGCGCGCTCCCGGGCAACGGTTTTCTCGGCAGTTGGGCTCGCGCTGGCGCTGCTATGCGGCGCGATCACTTTTCATCAAACCGGCTTTTGGAAAGATAGCGAGACGCTGTTCCGTCATGCCATCGCCGTCGTTCCGGATAATTATCTCGCGCACGGCAATCTGGGAAACGCCTTGGAAAAGCAGGGACGCCTCGCTGAAGCCCTGCGGGAGTATGAAGAGGTGCTGCGCCTGAAACCGGATGATGTGAACACGCGCAACGGGCTGGGCAGTTTGTTCCTGGAGTTGGGCCGCACCGACAATGCCATCGCTCAGTTCGATGAGGCACTCAGACGTTTACCAACTTTTGCGGAGGCGCGCAGCAACCTCGGCTATCTTTATCAACGCCAAGGCCGCCTCGAGCAGGCTGCGCTCGAATACCGCGAGGCCTTGAAGTTGGACCCGAAAGATTTTCGCATCCATCTCAACCTGGCCGGTGTGCTGGTGGCGCAGGGGCACAGCCAGGAAGCGGTTGCAGAACTCAGCCAGGCGGTCGAGTTGAATCCAGACGATTCGTCCACGCGCAATGATTTGGGAAGCGTGTTGTTCAATTTGGGCCGTCTCGATGAAGCGCTCGGTGAGTTCGAGCAAGCGGCACGGCTGGACTCCAACTCCCCTGAAGCCCACTTCAATCTTGGTGCGGCGCTGGCCGCGGCTGGCCGGCGTGAGGAAGCAATCATACAATTAAAGCTGGCACTTAAGCTGCGCCCCAATTACCCGGAAGCCACGCAACGCCTGAACGAGCTTTTCTAAGAGCCACTTTTGAAAATGTAGCAGCCGACGTACCTGAACAAGGTTTTTCAAACGCCCTCCAAGAGCGTGTTTTTTAAAATAGCTGGCCGTCCCCTCGTCCTCGAAGCCCGCAACAGACGCAAGCAGTTTTCATATGGTGTAACTCTCTGCCGAGCGGCCCGGCACTTTCCTAACCTCAATTTCGATGGGTTGGATATGGCTAATCATGTAAGTCCCACGATGGGAATCCCGCTCGGATGGCTGCGTGCGCCCCCGGCCATCCGTGGCGCGGGCCATGAGAGTGCAGTGGCCGGGTTGGGCAGGCGTGTGCCAATGATGTTCCCATAAACGCCAGCCGTAGCCGTTGGGCGGCCCTAATAACTGCGCCGGCAGCCAGATAATCCCGCCATCGGCGCTCACTTCCACTTTTGTCACCTCCGACTCCCCGGTCCAGGCCGCTCCATGAATCCTGTAAATCGAACTGGCCGGCACCACCTCGTGCAGCGCAGGACGCGCAATTTGGGCTTTGACCTCCAGTTCCCCGACCGGCAGCAATTGAATCGGCAGGCCGTCGCGCCGCTCCCAAAAGGTGTAATCTGCCGTTTGAAAATAGCCGCGGAAAACCCGCTCCGTCACCAGAATACGGCTGAGCCATTTAACCGAGGCCATGCCATACCACCCGCTGACCACCGCTCGCACGGGGTAGCCATGAGCCAAAGACAACCTCTCGCCATTCATCTGGTAGGCCAAAATCACATCCGAACTCAGTGCCTTGGCCAGGGGCAGGCTGCGGGCATAAGTTATCTTGCCGGGCGACAGCGGCTCTTTCTTGATCTCACCGCTGTCCGCGCCTTCGAGCACAATCTCCCGCGCCCCGGGCTTGAGTCCGGCCTGATGCAAGACCTCCGCTAAGGGCACACCGGTCCATTCCGCGTTGCCCACCGCTCCCAATTCCCATTGCAGCCCGCTGACTTTTGGTGAAAGAAATATCCGGCTATTGCCTGCGCATTCCATCACCATGGCCACCGTCTTTGCCGGCATTTGGGTTAATTGAGCATAGGTCAACTCCAGTGGCCGTTCCAACTGCCCCTCGATCTTCAGACGCCAGCTCGCGAGATCAATCTGAGGAACGGGGAAATGGCTGCGAACGAAAAACTGCTCGTTAGGAGTCACTGCGCTGTTAAGCCCCGAAAAGACGAACTCAAGGTTTTCAGGTTCACGCTCGCGGATGATCAATCCGCGAAAGGCGTCTTGTTCGCGCAATGAAGGCGCCGCTGGGGGTTCCGGCACTGTCAGAGGGTCTCTCATAATTCACATAATCGCCCGGGCTGTTTCCACCGCGTGGACAATCTGCGCCGAATTGGCGCTCGGAGCAAGTTTTCGCAACCCAAGTTGGCGCACTCCGACTTGGCATCTATTGACATTTAATTGCTGCTAAGGTGTAGGGAATCTCAAGTTCTGTGAGGTGGTACTCCTTCGAGTCTCAAGAACGCCAATACCTCTGGAGGTGGTCCATCGAACTTCAGCAGCGGAACATTACCGAGGTATTGCAGGTCCTTCATCCCTTCGGGCGTGGTGTAAAACCCGCTCATCGCCAGGTTCCGAAAGGTCCGGAAGAAACCAGCCGCCTTTTTGAATCCGGGCCGGGCCTTTTGCAGGGAGCAAATATCGTCGCAGATGCGCTGCTTCTGCGCATCGGCCAAATCAGCAAACCCGCAACGGAATCGTTTCTTCGATTCGGTTTCCAACCAGGCCAGGCCCGCCAGCAACTCTTTACGGTCCCGCTGCTGGCGCTCGTAGGGCGCGCTGATCCATTCGTCAATGAAATCCGGCACCTTGAGCTGGCTGGCGCTGGGCGACCGGTCGTCTGCCGGCAGGATGACATCGCACAGCGCGGACACGGCCCGGTGCTGCTCAGCAGTAAAGGTCAGCGGCCAGAAGTCACCCGGCTTATAGACCTCCATCAAATTGGGGTCCCGGCCATAACCGGACAGGGCGCGCGTCGCGCCAAAACTGCGGGCGTCCAGCATTGAAACAGTGGCAGTCGCGGCGAGCATCCATTTGATTGCCTCGCGCCTATCCATGCGTTTTGGATCAGTCATATTAGAGATTTCCTTTTTTGGCCTGGTCGAGCAGGTAGTCACAAGCCCGCCACGCATTGGCCATGATCGTCAACGTCGGGTTTTTGTCTGCATTCGAGACAAACGGCCCGCCATCGGTCACAAACAGGTTTTTGACATCCCACGCCTGGCAGTATTGGTTAAGGACCGAGTGCTTCGGTTCGGCGCCCATGCACGTTGTGCCGACTTCATGAATGATCGAGCCGCCGACGTCGATGGCCTTTTTGCCGTCGAGTTCCGGCCCACCGACAACCCGCCCGCCCATCGCCTCGATTATCTCGGCAAAGGTCTTCTGCATGTGGGCAGCTTGTTTTTCTTCGTGCGCGGACCATTTGAAATGAAAACGCAGGACGGGAATCCCAAACGCATCTTTCCTGTCCGGATCAACTTCGCAATAGCTGTCCTCATTGGGGATCATTTCGCCTCGTCCAGCAAAGCCGACGAATGTGCCGTAGTAGCGCCGGGCGTCTTGCTTGAGCTTGCGGCCATAGCTGCCGGCGGTAAAATCGTCCAGCCCGTCAAAGATTCCCGCTGTAGGCATCTCGCGCCCGCCACCCAGTTCGATGTGGTAACCTCGCGGGAAATCGAGCCGCCGCGCCTGCTGCTCCTGGTACAACCACCAAGGCATGTACAGGTGCATCCCGGAGGCCCCATCCTCATTGTAAGCCGGGCAATTCTCGAGGGCGGGGATTTGCCCAAGCAGATCACTGCCCACGGAGTCCATTAAGTACCGCCCCACCTTGCCGCTGCTATTGGCAAGCCCGTTGGGAAACGATGCGTTCTTGGAATTCAGAAGAATTCGAGCTGACTCGCACCCGCTCGCCGCCAGCACAACGACCCGGCCCGCGGCATGCCCATCCTGTCCGGTCTTTTTGTCAATATAATTGACCCCAGTTGCCTTGCCGTCAGTGCCGAGGGTTACTTCGCGCGCCATCGCGTCGGTCAGGATATCCAAATTGCCGGAAGCCAGCGCGGGCGGCAGGTGCACTGTTGTCGATTGGTAGTTCGCCTTAATGGAACAGCCGCGCCCGCAGGGGGTGGCATAGAAGCAAGGCAACCGTGCTCCCATAGCGTCTGCCAAAAGTCCCCTCGCCCGCGCATCCTCTGGATGCAGCATGGCCGGGACCTTTTTCACGTCCTGCCTCTGGGTAAGAATTGCGCGGTGCGCCGGGATGACCGGGATTTTGAGCCGAGTGCAGGCTCTTTTGATAAGCAGCTCATACGCGCGCGGTTTAGGCGGAGGCAAAAGAACTTCCGGGGAAGAGTTGGGGGTGTTTTCGAGACCTTCGTTGCTGCCAAAAACACCGATGAGGGCTTCCACTTTGTCATAATAGGGGGCAAGGTCCTTGTAATCCAACGGCCAATCGATTCCCAGACCATCCCGCTCACGCGGTTTGAAATCATAAGGCCCCATCCGCAAAGCAATCCGGCCCCAATGATTGGTCCGCCCGCCCAGCATGCGCGGACGCCACCACATGAAATTCTGGTCCGTGCAGCCCACTTCCGAGTCGGTGGCTTCGTGCCAGCCGGGGCCTCGCCGGCTGCGTTTCACCAGGTACGGCTCCTTTGGCACCGTCCAACCCCCGCCCACGGTCGCATCGTAGAACCCGAACGGTTTGTCGGGCGTTCCGGCCTCCCCAAGCGGAGCCTGGTGGGAAGTGTTGAACATCGGCGTTTCCATGACCGGGTCGTACTTGCGGCCCGCTTCGAGCATCAACACCTTCAGCCCAGCCATTGCCAGCACATAGGCGCTCTGACCGCCGGCAGCACCGGAGCCGACCACAATGACATCATAGGAAGGTTTGGTTTTACTGCTTGTGATAAAAGCCATAAGGATAATTAAGTCGCTCTGCCTTGCGCGGTCAACCGGGGTCTGCTCCGCGCGCAGACCCCTTGGAGTTTGGACATTTAGCATGCGCCTTTTGCCTTCCTTTGTCGGAAACCTTGTCGGAGACTTCGCTGGCCCTGGCCGGTTTCCGACAAAGGAAGATGAGGCGCGCCCTGGGGCAATCACCCTCGCTGCAAATAACTGATTCCCTTTGTATGGTAAGCAGGAGGTCTCAGGAACATTGAGGCTCAGCCGAATCTCGGGCGATAATCGAATGAAAACTTTATTCTGGATCAGCGTCGGCCTCCTGTGTGGAATGAGTGGCGCAAAAGCGCAGGATCAAACCAATATTGCCCCACGGGCTGAGGAGGTCCTTCGGGCCGCCTGCCAATACATGGCCCAAGCCCCCTATTTCGGCCTGACAGCCGAGGTCTGGCGCGAACACATCAATCCCGAAGGCGAAAAGCTCCAATTCACCCGCCAGGTGGAACTTCAAGTCAAACGACCCAATGGGCTGCACATGAATATCCACTCATCCTACGTCCAGCGGCAATTCTGGTATGACGGCAAGTCTCTCACGGTGCTGGATGGGAAGCGAAATTTTTACAGCACCGCGCCGATGCCCCCCAGTTTGGACGCCGCTCTGGACACCATCCACGATGAGTATGGGATTGACCTGCCGTTAATGGACCTGGCACTGAGCGACCCCTACGCCAACGCCATCGCCAAGGTGCGCAAAGGAATGTACTTCGGCTTGTCCGCTGCCATGGGCTTTAGTTGCCATCACCTGGCCTTTGTCCAGGATAACATTGATTGGCAGGTTTGGATTCAGGACGGACCCCAACCGCTGATTCGCAAATTCGTTATCACGCAGAAAAATGAGCCCGGCCAGCCTGAATTCACGGCTTTGATTACCCAATGGGATATGTCGGACCGCATTTCTGACGCCGCATTTGCGTTTGAGGCGCCTGAAGGCGCGCTGAAAATCCCAATGCGAAAAGACGTCGCCCAGCAACAAGCCGCAGCGACTGGCACGCAGCAGGAGTCATCAGCCGGAGCGCAAACAAAATAACGCATATTTATGAATGCCGTTAAAAGCAATCCAACGAACCCGCGCGTTGCTTCGCTGCCGGCGGCGAGGAAATCGAGCCGGCGTTTAATCGCGTTCTGGCTCAGGACGCTGGTAATCCTGCTTGCGATGGCGCAGGCGCAGGCGCAGTGGGGCAGCATTCGCGGCAATAACCGCAGCGCTCCGCAACGTTCCGCCCCCGCCAGCCGCGCTCCGGGTAGGGCGCCCGCCGCGCGCGCGCCGAGTTCGCGCCCGGCTTTCAATCGTCAGGAAGAGCGCGGGCGCAGCCCTGTTGTCCCAGAAGGGCGCAGGCCCGCCATCGCCGAAGGCCGGCGGCCCGAGCCTGAGAGGAGACCCGAAGAGGAGCGCCATTTCGAAGGAGGCGGCGCGGTCGCCCGAGGGCCTGAAGTTGAGGGAGGATACGAGCCGCGTATCCGGGATTTCGACGAGGAGCGCCGGCACGGCTATTATTGGAACAATTATTCGCTCGGAGCCGTGCTGGGAGCGGTCCCCGCCGGCTACGTCCCGCTTTACGTCGGCGGGAACCCTTATGATTATTATCAGGGCGTTTATTATCAACCCTCCTCCTCCGGGTACATCGTCGTAACTCCACCCCTCGGGGCGGTCGTTCCCCAACCACCCCCGGGGGCCGAAGCCATTCCGGTCGGACCAACGGTGTATTATTACGCGGCGGGTGCTTTTTACTTGCAGGAGCCCCAGGGCTTCGTCGTAGTGGCGCCGCCCCCGGGGATTATTATCACCTACCTGCCTCCGGGCGCGGTGCCCGTCAACATTAACGGGGCCATTTATTATCAGGCTGACGGAGCGTACTTCCTGGCTGTGATGCAGAACGGCGTGACCGTGTACGAAACCGTCCAGCCCTGAGCACTGGGCAAATGGCAGAGTCGAAGCATCGAGCCGCCATTCCTGAGTGTAGGAGACGAGCGTAAGGAGTCTCTGATCAGCAACTTCCGGGTGAACCAAAAGCGGCCATCTGACAATCTTGATCAGAGACTCCTTACGTCGTCTCCTACAACCCCGGCGCCGGTGCGCGCGAAGCGTCGTGTGAAGTTTGCTCTCCCTGCCGCATTGCGGCTCCCACTTTTCCCGCATACAGTGTCCCGGCTTGAAATCAAACGCCATGGTTTATCTGGTTGGCGCTGGACCCGGTGACGCCGGCCTGCTGACGCTGCGCGGAGCCGAGTTGCTCGGGCGGGCCGACGTCGTCGTGTACGACGCTTTGGTTAATGCGGAGCTGCTCGCCCTGGCCCCGGCGTCCGCCGAAATCATTTACGGCGGCAAACGCGCCCGCGACCATGCGATCCCACAGCCGCAACTCAATCAGTTGCTCATCGATAAGGCGCGCCAGGGCAAAACTGTCGTGCGCCTCAAGGGCGGGGACCCCTACGTTTTTGGACGCGGCGGCGAAGAAGCCGAACAACTGGCCGATGCGGGCGTTCCTTTTGAAGTTGTGCCCGGGGTGTCTTCCTTTGTTGCTGTGCCCAATTATGCCGGGGTCCCCCTCACTCACCGGGATTTTTGTTCGAAGTTGACCCTGATCACCGGCCACGAAGACCCGGCCAAGGAGGCCTCCCATATCGATTGGGCGCAGGTTGCAAGGACCCCGGGCACAAAGGTCATCATGATGGGGACAGACCGGATAGGCCAAATTGCCGAAACTCTCGTTGGGCATGGGATGAACGCCGCGACGCCCGTGGCCATGGTGCGCTGGGGCACTACTGGCCGGCAGCAGTCTATTGAGGGGACGCTGGGCACCATCGCCCAGGTCGCCGCCAACACCAAGATCGGCCCCCCGACCGTCGCGGTAATCGGCGAGGTGGTCAAACTGCGCTCCAAACTCAACTGGTTCGAGCAGCGCCCTCTCTTTGGGCGGCGCGTGGTGGTGACGCGCTCGAAGGAACAGGCCCCTCAACTCTCGCGCCGGCTCCAGGAACTGGGCGCGGAGACACTCGAAATCCCCACTATTAAAATCGAGCCGCCTTCCAAGCCGCAGGGTTTGGTCGATGCCCTTCTCGAACTGAACTCTTACGACTGGCTGGTTTTCACAAGCCCCAACGGGGTCACAAGGTTTTTTGATTATTTTTTCAGGCACTTTCATGATATGCGCGACATCGGCGGGGCGCGCATTGCGGCCATTGGCCCAGCCACCGCCGGCAAGCTCAAAGAGTTGCATCTCCAGGTGGACTTGATGCCGGACGATGCGCTGGCCTCCTCGATTGCGGAAGCCTTTGCCGAATACGAGAGCGTCGAGAATCTCAAAATCTGCCTGCTGCGCGCTGAGGTCGCCAACCGCGAACTGCCCGCAGCGCTCGAAGCCATGGGTGCTATAGTGGATGACATCGCCATTTATCGCACGGCGCCCGATACGGCGGATCCTGGAGGCGCCGCTGCCCGGCTGCTGGAAAGCGGCGCTGACTGGATTACCTTCACCAGCGCCTCAACCGTTGAACATTTTCACGCCCGGTTCGAGTTGCCGCAATTGCTGAAGAAGTTTCCCCAGTTAAAAGTGGCCTCCATCGGTCCGGAAACCTCGGCGGCCCTGGCGGCCCTGGGCCTCAAGCCTGCCGTCGAAGCCAAGTCCCACACCATCCCGGGCCTGGTGGACTGCCTGGTTGCTTTGTGTAAAGCGAAACGGTCCATTTGAGAGTTCTTGGCTGTCCGCGCCGGCCTTGCCAAAGGGGGGGCGATACTGTTAATTCTGGGCGCCCAATGCCCAAACGCGCGGACATCCATTCGGTTCTGATAATCGGCGCCGGTCCAATCATCATCGGGCAGGCCTGCGAGTTCGATTACTCCGGCACCCAGGCCTGCAAAGCCCTGAGGGAAGAGGGCTACCGCGTTATCCTCGTCAACTCGAATCCGGCCACCATCATGACCGACCCGGAGTTCGCGGATCGCACCTATATCGAGCCCATCACTCCCGAGTGCGTGCAAAAAATCATCGCGAGAGAAGCCGAAGAGATGCGCCGGGACGGAGCCAAAGGCAAGCTGGTGCTGCTCCCCACGCTGGGCGGGCAAACGGCCCTCAACACCGCCATGGAGTTGTTTCGCAATGGCACGCTGGACAAGTTTGGCATCGAGATGATTGGGGCCAATGCCGCAGCGATCGAACGCGGCGAAGACCGCCAGGTATTCAAGGACCTGATGATTTCCATCGGCCTGGACGTGCCCATCAGCGGCACGGCCCATTCGCTGGCCCAGGCGCGAGAGATAGCCGAAGAGATAGGGCGCTTGCCCCTTATTATTCGGCCCGCCTTCACCCTCGGGGGCACCGGGGGCGGCATCGCCTACAATCGCGAGGAGTTCGATGGCATCGCCAAACGGGGGCTGGAATTCTCCCCTGTCTCGGAAATCCTCATCGAAGAATCGTTGCTGGGCTGGAAGGAATTCGAGATGGAGGTCATGCGCGACCGCAAGGACAACTGCGTGATCGTCTGTTCGATTGAGAATTTCGATCCGATGGGCGTGCACACCGGCGATTCCATCACCGTGGCCCCCATCCAGACCCTTACCGACAAAGAGTACCAGGTCATGCGCGACGCCTCGTTTGCCGTGATTCGGGCCGTTGGTGTGGAGACGGGCGGCTCGAACATCCAGTTCGCCGTCAATCCGGCCAATGGGAGAATGGTCATCATCGAGATGAACCCGCGCGTGTCGCGCTCGTCGGCCTTGGCGTCGAAGGCGACTGGGTTTCCCATAGCCAAAATCGCGGCCAAACTGGCCGTGGGCTATCTGCTCGATGAGATACGCAACGACATCACGCGGGTCACTCCGGCCAGTTTCGAGCCGACCATTGATTACGTCGTTACCAAGGCGCCGCGCTTCGCATTCGAGAAATTCGCCCAGGCCGACCCGACGCTGAACACGCAGATGAAGAGCGTGGGCGAGGCGATGGCCATCGGACGCACCTTCAAGGAATCGCTGCAGAAAGCGCTGCGTTCGCTGGAAATTGGGCGCTCTGGCCTGGGGGGCGACGGAAAGCCCTGGCGGGTAGGGGAAACTCTTTATGGGGACCGCGACATCCTGCCGCGGGAGCTGATTGTGCAGAGGCTGAGCGCGCCCAATGCCGAGCGCGTTTTCTTCCTGAGACACGCGCTGCGCGCCGGCTTCAGCATCGAAGAGATGTTTCAATTGACAAAGATCGACCCCTGGTTCCTGACCCAAATCAAAGAAATTGTGGATTTTGAGGAGGAACTGGCCGCAACAAAGGGGATGTAGGGAAGCCGAAGGGCGACCGTAATGAATATATCCTGACGCAGCATCGGGGTTCTTGCAAAAATCGGCGGGCTTTGCGCAATGCAGGCTGCTTTCGAGGGAGAGCCGAGCCGATGAATTGTCAAATGTTGGGATCCGGTTCTTATTCTTCATTTCTGGAAAACGTAAGCAATGGGCGCGCGCATTGAATGGGACCCCTCTCCCCCGGCCCTCTTCCCTTCGGAAGGGGAGAGGGAGAAGCATCGGGGTTCTTGCAAAAATCGGCGGGCTTTTCGCAATGCAGGCTCCTTTCGAGGGAGAGCCGAGCCGATGAATTGTCGAATGTTGTGATCTGGTTCTTCTTCACCGGAAGGGAAAAAAGAGAAAATCATTTTGGCGCCCCGACCCAGGGCGGCGCTTCGCTTGCCCTGGGCTATTCTCATATCGTCCCTGCGGGACTTCAGTTTGGCTCGCGGCGGTCGCATAAACAGTGAGCTATGACGGTTCAGGCGCAAAAGAGCGCAAAAGAGCGCAAAGAACGGAAAGAACGAAAAGGCTTTGACTTTGCATAGCTCCCTAGGCCACGACGCTTTCGCGGACGGGGGCGCCGTTGGCGAATTCGGCGCGGACTTTGTCGGCGGCGGACTCGGCGGTGAGGCCGTATTTGCGGCGGAGGTCTTCGACGGTGGAGGCGTGTTCGATGAATTGGTCGGGCCAGCCGATTTGAACGACGGGCAGGGAGATGCGTTTTTGGTTGAGGAATTCCAACACGGCGCTTCCATAGCCGCCCATGAGGACGTGGTCTTCGAAGGTGACGAGGACGTCGGCGGAGCGGGCAAAGAACTCGGTGGCTCCGGCGTCGAGGGGTTTGGCGAAACGCGGGTTGACGAGCGCGACGTCGTAGCCCTCGGCGGCGAGGATGGAGGCGGTCTGGCGTCCGAGGCGCATCATGTTGCCCAGTGGGAAGAGGGCGACTTTGCGGCCGCCGTTGTTTTGGAAGCCGTGGATGAGTTCGGCTTTGCCGATTTGGAGGATTTGGGGGAGTTCCTTGATGGGTACGCCTTCGGCCGGGCCGCGGGGGTAGCGGATGAAGGCGGGATGGGGCTGTTGAGTGGCGGTGAACATCATGTCGGCCAGTTCATCTTCATCTTTAGGGGCCATGAGGATGCAGTTAGGGACATGGCGGAGGTAGGCGATGTCGAACAGGCCGTGGTGGGTGGGGCCGTCCTGAGCGGAGAGGCCGGCGCGGTCCATGCAGAAGGTGACGGGGAGGTCCTGGAGGGCGGCATCGTGGACGATGCAATCGTAGGCGCGCTGGAGGAAGGTGGAGTAGATGGCGCAGACGGGGTGGAAGCCCATGGCGGCCATGCCGCAGGCGAAGAGGACGGCGTGTTCTTCGGCGATGCCGACATCGTAATAGCGGTTGGGCATGGCCTTTTCGAGGAGCTTGAGGCTGGTGCCGCTGGGCATGGCGGCGGTGATGCCAACGACGCGGTCATTTTTTTGGCAAAGGCGGACCATGGTTTGGCCGAAGACATCCTGCCAGTTGGGTGGGGCGCCGGGTTTGGCGGGCAAGGTAGCGCCGGTGGCGACGTCGTAGGGGCCGAGGCCGTGGAATTTCTCGGGGTTTTTGAGGGCGGCGTCGAAGCCTTTGCCCTTTTTGGTCAGGACATGGATGACGATGGGCTGCTCGCAGGTTTTGGCGAATTCGAGGGTGGAGATGACCAGAGGGAGGTTGTGTCCGTCGATAGGTCCTAAATAGCGGATGCCCATTTCCTCGAAGATGAGGCTGCTGCCGTAGCCGCCGCGGCCGTCGGATTCCATGACGGCAGGGTTGGGCTGGAGGGCGACTTCGGTGAGGGCGCTTTTGAAGCCTTCCTCGGCCTTGTGTGCGAGTTTGAGGGCGACCTCGCCTTTGGGGAGGCGGCGGAGGAAGCGTTCGAAGTCTTTGGCCAATTTGGTGTAGGAGGGGTGTGTGATGAGCTTGTTGAGGTAGCTTGAGATGGCGCCGACGTTTTTGGCGATGCTCCATTCGTTATCGTTGAGGATGCCGATGAAGCGTTTGGTGGTATGGGCGATATTATTGAGGGCTTCAAAGGAGATGCCATTGGTGAGAGCGGCGTCGCCGAAGATAGCGACGACGTGTTCAGAGGAGGCGCGCTGGTCGCGGGCGGCGCAGAAGCCGAGGGCGGCGGAGAGGGCGGTGCCGGCGTGTGCGGCGCCGTAGCAATCGTGTTCGCTTTCGGAGCGGAGTGCAAAGCCGCAGAGGCCGCCGGTGCTGCGAATGGAGGGGAAGCGGGCGCGGCGACCGGTGAGGAGTTTATGGACGTAGGCCTGGTGGCTGACATCCCAGATGAACTTGTCTTTGGGGGTGGAGAAGACGCAGTGGAGGGCCAGGGTGAGTTCGACGACGCCGAGGTTAGGGCCCAGGTGGCCGCCGTTGCGGGCCAGTGTGGCGATGAGTTCCTGGCGGATTTCCTCGGCCAGTTTCAGCAACTGGTCGAGGGACAGTTTTTTGACCTGCGCCGGGTTATCGAGCGTTTGCAGGAATTGGCCCATAGATTAATCGCCCTTGGGGCCTGGGAAAGGTTTGAGTTGTGGTGGGCCGGGTTCTTTTTTCTCGAGCACCTGGATTTTGACCTCGGCCTCGGCGAGTTTGTTTTGGCAGATCTTGGCTAAGAGCGTGCCTTCCTGGTAACGTGCCAGGAGGGTATCGAGGGGCAATTCATTGGTTTCCATGTCTTCGACGATGGCCTCGAGTTTCTTGAGGGCCTGTTCGAAAGGCAGGTTCTCAGTTTGTGCGGGGTTGTTGGGACCCGCGTTCTTAGGAGCACTGGACACAACAATGGAACCTAAGACAAAAGGCCGGGCGCGTCCAGCCCGTAGTCGTGGCATTCGGAATCGGTTATTGGCGGGGGGCGCTGGCGCCTGAAGGCGGCGTTCCGCGCGTCCGGAACGGCGGCTCCAGCCGGCCGCGCTTTGCTCTTTGAAAGGCGACCTCGAGTTTTTACAGTGTTGGCGATGATACCGGCCGACTGCCGCGTGCGGCGCGCCACGCTGGATGACCTGCCCCAACTGATGGGGATTTGGGGGGCGATGCAGTTCCCGCTCGATGAGCTGTCGCGGCGTGTGACGGAGTTCCAGGTGGCGACCGGCCCGGCCGAGGAGGTGTTGGGGGCGATTGGGTTGCAGATTGCGGAACGGCAGGGGATGATTCACAGCGAAGGGTTCGCCGATTTCGCAATGGCCGAGGGGCTGCGCCCGATGTTCTGGGAGCGTCTTCATTCGGTGGCCACCAATCATGGCCTGGTGCGGTTGTGGACGCAGGAGGAGGCGCCGTTCTGGAGCCATTGCGGGCTGGGCAAGGCGGGGCCCGAGGCGCTGGAAAAGCTGCCGGCGGCGTGGCGGGGCCTGGGCGGGGGCTGGCTGACGTTGAAGCTGAAGGAGGACATCGAGGAAGTGATTTCAGCCGACAGAGAGTTTGCGTTGTTCATGGAAGCGGAGCGGCAGCGCACGGCGCGCACCTTTGGCCATGCGCGGGCGTTGAAGCTGCTGGCGACGCTGCTGGCGCTGGGGTTGCTCCTATTTGTCATCTTGGGGGCGATTATGTTGTTGCGCAAAAACCCGCAACTGCTGCACCCCTGAGCCTTTCGGCTTTCTGGTTTCTGGTTTTCTTCATTGCGGTTTGAGATAATTGCCCAGCGGCTTGAGGACGCCGAATTTGAGCAACAGGAGGATCAGGATGGTGTAAGCCAGCGAGATGACCACATCCTTGGCCAGCTCGCGCCGAGAGTACTTGACCGGCTTATCCGACAGGACCTGCCCGGCGCCTTTGTGCATCAGAACGAACCCCAGCACGTTGGTCAGCCAATACCCCACCACCACCGCCGGCGCAAACGCCGGTTTATACAACGCGCTGACCACCCACGCAAACGCGAGCGCCAGGGGCACATTGACGAACAGGTCGTTCCACCAGGAGAGCGGCGACAGCATGTAGCCTACCCACACCACTATCCCTCCGGTGATTTTACGTTTCCAGGCCATACCCTGCGCCGATGCCTCACCCCCTCCTGCCTCCTCCTCCTCGTCCTCGATCCTTCAGCGGCCTATGCAACGGTTCCATCCGCCCAAAATGTCCACTCCCCCCCAACTCGACAAGACCGAAAAATCCGGCCCAAAACCACGTATTCCGCGGTTCAAAAAAATTCATCTGCGGTTTCTCCTCGCCTCCTTCACCAACTCCTCTTCTTCCGGCAATAACCTCCCCTGCCGCCCCCGTTCGAGGTACGCCGCGGCTTTATTCGTCTGCCCATCCGCATTCAACAGCAACCCGTAATAAAGCGCCACCCCGGGTGCCTCCAACCTCTCCGGCGGCAGCCCTTCCACCACCGCCAATGCCTCCCGGGTTCGCCCCTGCAAGTGCAGCCCCCACGCATACGTCGTCGCAAACACCGCCTCGCCACCATGCTCCCCATACACCTCCCCGGCCAGCCGATACGCACCCACGCTCTCCACCCCAAGCAACATCGACGTCGCCGCCAAATTGTTCCGCGCCACCGCATCCTTCGGATCGCCCCTTACCATCGCCCCATACAACTTGTGCAGGCCTCGCGTATTGCCCCGCGCCGCATATCCCCTTTCCAGCTCACCCCACGCCCAACCTTGCCCTGCGAATCTCTCCGCTATTTGCCACAGCACAGCCTCCTTTGCCTCCGACGCTGCCACTGATTCTGACGCCCACCGCCCCGCCAGCTCCTGCAGGCTCACCAGCCCTTCCAGCCGCGCCCCCGCCTCGCGCAGCGCCAATCCCCACTGGGCTCGGGCGCTCACCAAATTCTTTTCACCACCTGCCGCCACTGCCCCCAACCCGAGTCGAAGAAATTCCAGCTCACCCCACCGTTGCCCCTCCAGAAAATCCTGCGCCCCCCCGAAATCCCTTCGCGCAAGGTAACACTCCGCCTTTGCCAACCGCACCGCTCCTTCCCCCTGCTCTTCCTCAGGCAGCCCCGAAAGCCAGGCCCATGCGCGCCCCGCCATCTGACGACTCATGAGCCACGAGGCCACTCTATAAACATCTGGCGCATTGGTCGCCGCCCGCTCCTCAACCGTCTGCAGGTACCCCTCCCACTCCGTGCTCTGCGACGCCTCCAGAATTTCCACGTGCTTAAGGCTATCCGCAATGGTGACGCCCTTTTCCTCAAGCAAACGGCGTGACACTTGTTCCGCCCTTGGCAAATCTTTGCGCCTCAGAGCATCAGCAATCAGCCACCGCAACGACAGCAGCCCCACCCGGCTCTCGCCACTCAGCCCCTCAAGCACTGCCCGCGCCCGCGCCGCCTTTGCGCTATCAACCGACTCGAGCCGCAGCGCAGCCAGATTCAACTGGTGCAGCGGGTTATTGGGTTCAATCTCGCTCGCCTTCTCAAAGTGCGCCTCTGCCTCCTGCGCATCCCCCTTCTTGAGCGCCAACTCTGCCGATAAAACCTGAAACAACGCATTCGTTGCGCCGCACCCGGCCAGTTCCTCCAGCACCTGCCCCGCCATTGGCCAAGGCCGGCCCTGGACGCGCAGCCCGGCCTCGGCCAGCGCGAGTTTATTGCTCATATCGGGCTGAAGCTCAGCAATCCGCCCCCGCCACTCCAGCAACCCAGGCCCCCCGCCCGCCTCTGCCAACGCTCCCATCACCCGGCACGCCCCAATGCTCCTCCGGTTCAGCCCCAGCCCTCGGCGCGCGCTCAACGAGGCATTTTGGAAATCTCCTTTCGCGAAGTATTCCTCAGCCCTCTGAACAGCCTGCGCCTCCTTGTGCTGCCGGTAAATCGGCCGGGCCCAAAGCCAAATGGCCGCAGCACCAACAACCACCACCAGCAGAATAAACCTCATCGGGATTTTCATAGCGCGCCCTAAAGCCACAGCATTCAAGTGACAGATATAGCGAGAAGTCAATCGCAAAAAAGCTCATTGACTTTGTAAGTTCACTATTTATGCTCAGCTCCAATCGGAGTCGGTCTCAGACGAAGGGAAAACTTTGCAATGAAAACTTCAATATTCCGTTGCCTCGCGCTAGGTGTACTCGCGTTTGCTGTTAGTCTGCGGGCAGATGTAATCTATGACAACAGCAAGAGTGACTTGGAAACCCGTTTCGACCCGGGCATGATCGAAGTGGGTGATGAAATTCTCTTATCGGGTTCCGCCAGATTCCTGACAAACTTCTCTTTTGAATTTTGGGGGACCGCCCGCAACGGTTCGTTTGCGGCGCCCGTCGAGGCCAGAGTGCGCTTTTATCAAAACGATGGCGCTCTGGTGAGCGGTTATCATGCCCCGGGCACTCTCTTTTACGACAGCGATTGGGTTTCCATCGGTCAACCGACTTCGCGCAACACCCTGGTATTTGATCTCAGCCAGGACCCGAACGGCGGCGGCATTTTTTTGCCGGTCGTCTCAGATATGACCTGGAGCGTGCAGTTCCAGGGGTTTGGCGCCGGAGATGCCGCCGGTGTGGACCTGTATTCGCCCCCGGCTTCCGGGCAGGCTTATCCAGATTATTGGGAACTCAGTGGCAACGTTTGGGAATTGAAAACGAATACAATGCCGATGAATTTCGCGGCCAGGTTTGAAGCGAGCCCGGTCCCGGAGCCTGGCACATTCGCATGGGTTGCTTTGGGCGGTCTTGTTCTGCTGGCTCGATCTAGAATTGTCGTAGGTTACTTAAAATCCAGCGTGTAAAAGCAATTGTTGGGCTGCAGCGGCAACACCAGGATGAATTGGCCGACGGTGTCGGACCGGGAGTTAGTGACGCTGAGCCATTCAATGGGAGGGGCGAGGCTGGTGGCCTTCATGAGTTGAAAGTCCCTGGCGGTATTGGTCCAGGCCAGGCGCACGCGGCCATCGTCTAACAAGGCCAGCTCCAGGCTGGGCATCGGCTCGACGCGGATGCAAGGGGAGAACTCGGATGTATTCCCGTCCAGGTCGGTTGCCGTTGCCGTTAGCATGTAACCAATGGGAACTTGAGCAGACAAGGGCACGACAAAACTGGCTGCGCAATTTTGGTCTGTAAGCACCATCGCATCTCCCAGATAGACTTGGCCTTCTCCGTTCCCTAAGCCATCGCAAGTCTCACTGGCGTAAAACTCGATGAGCAAAGCACGATTGGGCGTGCTATTGAGAGTGCCGCGCACGACAGTGACTCGATCGGCCACAGCTCCCGACAAAAGGGGGAAATTCTGTAGTTGGTTGGCCCCGTTATCGAGATCACAAGGGTCATTGGCGTTTATCCCTGCCGGTCCGAGGTCAATTCCCAAACCGCCATTGTCGAAGATATAATTAGCACTGATCCGGTTATTGGCGCTGCCGTTGCGAATTCGCAACCCGGCAAAGATGCCTTGGGCGAATGCTATCCAATTGCCCGCCTCCGCCGCGCCACCGATGAGGTTGTTGCTCGAGCCGGATTCAATTTCGACATTATGGAAGGCATTGCCTAAGCCAGCAGTTCCATCGATTGTTGTCCCGATGAAATTTCCTTGGATGCTGGTCCAGGACGCGTTGACCAAATAAATGCCACGAGTATGGTTGGCCGAGATGACATTGCCGTCCCCGATTGAAGCTCCGCCGATAATCGTCTTCGATACGCCTTCAGCATAAATGCCCTCGAGCGCGTTACCCAGAGCCATTCCTCCTGTGGCATCGGTCCCGATTCGGTTTCCTTGCAGCTCATTGCCCACGGCATCACTGCCAATCAGGTAAATCCCCGCATCATGATTGGCTGAAACCAGATTGCCCGCGCCAGGGCTAGTCCCACCAATAAGATTCCCAGGCGCACCCGAAATGCCAATTCCGGCCCGCCCATTGCCCAGCGGGCTTGCCCCATCGGCGGCGGCGCCAATCCAATTTCCATCGAGCCGGTTGTGGGTGGCCCCTCGACCGATCAAAATGACTCCGTCCTGGCCGTTGCCCGAGATAATGTTTCCGGCTTGCGCGGCATCCCCACCGATCAAATTGTCAGACGATTCCAGGCGGATGCCGCAGAGGCCGTTGGAAACCCGCCGAAGCCCGCTCCAATCCGTCCCAATAAAGTTGCCTTGGACCGTCTCGCCTTTGTCGTCGGCAAGAAGTTGGACGCCGTAATTTGCATTGCCGGAAATTAGGTTGCCCAGGCCGGGGGCTGCTCCGCCAAGGTCGTTCGAGCCAGCCGCGGCGAACGTGACGCCATTATACAGATTCGGCACCGCGTTGGTCCCGGTCACATCAACCCCGATGAAATTGCCCGCAACGACATTCCCAGCACTGTTTGTGGCGAAAAAGATTCCGTCCTGCCGGTTCCCGGAGATGACATTCCGGGCGCCGGGTTCGGCGCCGCCTATCTGGTTGCCCGCTGCTTCCAGAGTTGAAATTCCGGCAAAATTGTTCGGCACTGGAGTTTTGCCTGTCGAATCGGTTCCGATAAAGTTGCCTTGGATAATGTTCGCGTTGCTACCGAACAGAAGGATGCCAGCCTGGCCGTTTCCTGAAATCAGGTTCCCTTCGCCTGAATGGGTGCCGCCGACCAGATTGCTCACTGCCTGGAAAATGGTGATTCCGTCAGCCGAATTGGCCGCAGGAAAGCCAGAATTGGCAGTCATGCCGATCTTATTCCCCTGCACCCTATTTCCCGCCGCTCCGGCTCCTATCAGGTAAACTCCACTGCCCCGGTTGCCCGCGATGGTGTTCCCAGCCCCGGCGGCGGGTCCACCAATGCAGTTGCTTGCCGAGTTATAAATCACAATGCCGTTATTCGCGTTTGCCAATGGCCCTGCACCGCCCCATGTTGTCCCGACCCAATTGCCCTGCACGCAGTTTCCGCTGCCGTTGAGCAGGTAGATTCCCGCATCGCGGTTGCCCGAAATGAGATTGCCTTGGGCGCTGTTGGTTCCGCCGATGAGATTGTCCGAGGAATTATCGAGCCAAATGCCTTCCAGCCCGTTGCTTTTGCTGGTGGTTCCAGAGGCCGCAGTCCCAATGTAATTCCCCTGGATGACATTGTTCCCGCAGGCCGCAACGTGTATCCCCCCTCCGGAGAATCCGTTGATTACCAACCCTCGAATAGTGCAGGTGCCGGCGCTAAGCCGCAGACCGGGACAATTACCGGCCAATGCGCCATTCAACTCGATGAGCAAGCCGCGACTCGATCCGGGCTGAGTCATGCCATCGAGCACTATCGCAGACGACAGCGCGGGCAGAGATGATGCCGGGCAAATGGTTTGCACACCTCGCCCGGCGATACTGAAGACAATGCTGTTGGGTCCACTGGTAGCATTGGCATCCAGAATTGCTTGCCGCAGCGAGCCTGGCCCAGCGTCATGGGTATTCGTCACTACCAATGTCGCTGCCAAACTGGTCATTCGCGCTGCAACGACAAATGTTGCCCCGCAGGCCCAGCCCCCGAGTCGCGGCAACCAATGCCTGGCGCTTGGCCGCTCTCGATAAGCGTTCAAATAAATGCCTACGCCCCGCGTTTCCACTGTGCCAGCCTCGAAAGGGTGCCGGCGCCGGCAACTATCCCCCCAAAGACCAACAGCGCCGCGTTCGAGGGCTCGGGGACCGGTTCGATGCCATATACGTTGTAATTGTTAAACACGAGCGTGTTGCCGTATCCGGCGGTGCCGGAGATTGATTCATAGCTTTCGAAGGTAGTGCGTCCTTGGTCGGTTATGTAGGCCGACTGGAAACGGAAGCCGTTGCCGGAGGCGGGCTGCTGGCCGATGTCAGACCAATAGAAGTTGAACGTGTAGCGGGCGCTGCCGGTGTCCCATTGTGGGTTGAAGTTGACGGAGCCGACGAGTTGGAGGGAGCCGGGGCCGCCGGCGGCGAGTTTGTAGAGTTCACCGCGACCATCATAGGGGCTGAGGGCGATGGCGTAATCGGCGAGGAAGCCCGGGGCGAAGAGGGCGGAGGAGCGTGAGCCGAAGTTGCTGCACATGGAGATGGCGGAGCGGGCGGGGGATTGGGAGTCGGCAAAGGAGGAGGTATTGGCAAAGCCGCCGGGGAGGGAATCGATATAGAGGACGACGTTGTAGTTGAAGGTGAGCGAGGTTTTGTTGAGGACAGCGGAGACGCGAGTGGAGTTGTCGCTGAGGGTGAGGGTGCCGCCGCTGACAACGTCGCCGCCCCCATTGCCATCGTAGAGGTTGCCGTAGTAGGTAACGGCGGCCAGGGCCGCGGTGTGGGTGAGGAGGATGGAGGTGAGAGCTGCCACGCAGGATGTGAATTGTTTTTTCATAGATAAACTAAATTTCCCTTCTGGGGTGGAATGTTTAGGCGAAATGGGACGGGAAGGCAAGTCTTTTGTAAAGAGATGTAGTGGGACTTTGTGGGTTGCCGGGGCGGTTTCTGGCGGATTGACGAAGGGGGGCGTGGGCTTTAGGATTTCGCGCATGGCGAATTCGAGCAAGAATCGCAGGCGCAAGGCAGTGATGGTTGGGCTTGGCCTGGATTCAGATGGGCATAAACGGCTCACGACGGGTCCCAATTTTCTGCTGGCAGGCGGCAGTGAGCAGACCCACGACGCGATGACGGAGAAGGTGGCAAAGATAAACGAGAAGCTGGCGGCAAGAGGCAAGCAGCTTGAAGAGGTCACGCGGGAGGAACTCGACGACATTGCGCAGTCGGTGGGATTGCGCGCGGGAGAGGGTCCGGGGGAGAGCAAGCCTTGAAAGCGGGATGTGGATGGGGGCCTGAGACAGGTTACCGCGGGGACGGCGGGAAGGCCAACACATAGGGGGCCCCCGCGCCCCGGCCCCTCGCGGCTTCGGAAGTGGAGAGGGAGAGGCAAGGGCAGATTAGAGAAGTAATTCATGTAACGGACGCGAAAGCAAGCCCCCGAAGAGCAGAGCGACCTATGGAGTTTATTCTTTCACTGGACCAGGGCACAACCAGCTCGAGGGCGCTTATCTTCGATCACCAGGGGGCAATACGGGCCTCGGCGCAAAAGGAATTTCCGCAGCACTTTCCGCAATCCGGCTGGGTGGAGCACGACCCCAACGCCATTTGGGACTCGCAACTGGCTGTGGCCCGCGCGGCCCTGGCCAAGGCGGGCTTGAGCGCGGGGGACATCGCCGCGGTGGGCATTACCAACCAACGCGAGACGGCCCTTATCTGGGAGCGCCGCACCGGCCAGCCCATTCACAACGCCATTGTCTGGCAAGACCGGCGCACGGCGGGCTTTTGCGATGAACTAAAGCGGTCCGGGGCAGCGGACCTGGTCCGGAGCAAGACCGGTCTGGTGATAGACGCCTATTTTTCGGGGAGCAAGGCGCGCTGGCTGCTGGACAACGTCCCCGGCGCGCGGCAATGGGCGGAGCGAGGGGAGCTGGCCTTTGGGACCGTCGATACCTGGCTGGTGTGGAAACTGACCGGAGGGGAGCAGCACATTACCGATGCGAGCAATGCCTCGCGCACGATGCTCTTCAATATCCACACCGGCGCATGGGACGAGGAACTGTTGAAGGCCCTCGATGTGCCGCGCGGCCTGTTGCCCGAAGTGCGTTCTTCGAGCGAGATGTACGGGCGAACAGCGGCGGATTTGCTCGGCGCTGCGGTCCCCATAGGGGGCATTGCGGGCGATCAGCAGGCGGCACTGTTCGGACAGAACTGCTTCAGCCATGGACTGGCCAAAAACACCTATGGCACGGGCTGTTTTATGCTGATGAACATCGGCTTCGAGCCAACGCCGTCGCGGCATCAACTTCTGACCACGGTTGCGTGGAGATGCGGCTCCAAAACGGAATACGCATTGGAAGGCAGCGTGTTCATTGGGGGGGCGGTCGTCCAGTGGCTGCGGGACGGCCTGGGATTAATCCATTCATCGGGCGAGGTGGAGCCCCTGGCCGCGAGCGTCCCGGATTCCGGGGGGGTGTACCTGGTGCCAGCGTTCGCCGGGTTGGGGGCGCCGCATTGGGACCAATACGCGCGAGGGTCAATCTCGGGCCTGACCAGAGGGACGACCGGCGCGCACCTAGCGCGGGCCGCTCTGGAAGGGATTGCCTTTCAAGTGGCCGACGTCCTGGATGTGATGAAAGAGGATTCCCAAATCGCCCTGGATGAACTGCGGGTCGATGGCGGCGCCTCGGCCAATAACCTGCTGATGCAATTCCAGGCGGACCTCCTGGGGGTGCCCGTCGCGCGCCCCAAGGTAGTGGAAACCACGGCTTTGGGGGCGGCTTACCTGGCGGGCCTGGCGGCCGGCTTCTGGAAGGACCGGGGAGAAGTCCAAAAGACCTGGCAAACCGAGCGCGTGTTCGAGCCGCGAATGAGCCGGGATGAAGCGGCCCACCGCCGGAGCCGTTGGGGTGAGGCGCTCAAGCGCTCGCGCGACTGGGAAGAACGGGCGTCGAGCGGCTCATGAATCGACAAGACACCCTGAGGCAAATCATCGGCAGCACCGCCCCCTGGGACCTGGCGGTCATCGGCGGGGGCGCCACGGGCGTGGGCATTGCCTTGGACGCCGCGGCGCGGGGTTACCGGGTCATGCTGGTCGAGCAGAGCGATTTTGGCAAAGGCACATCGAGCCGCTCGACCAAGCTGGTTCATGGCGGGGTGCGCTACCTCCAGCAGGGGAACCTTTCGCTGGTGATGGAGGCGCTCAAAGAACGGGGCATCCTCTTCCAAAACGCGCCGCACCTTGTCCACGACCTTTCCTTTGTCGTGCCTAATTACCAATGGTGGGAAGCCCCGTTCTACGGCCTTGGCCTCAAAATCTACGACATGCTGGCCGGCCAATACGGCTTTGGCCGCTCGCGCTTGCTCTCCCCGGACGAGGTCCTCGAGCGCATCCCCACCCTCGACCGGGACGGCCTGCGCGGCGGCGTTCTCTACCGCGACGGCCAGTTTGACGACTCGCGCCTGCTCATCAACCTGGCCCAAACCGCTGCCGGCCTGGGCGCGCCCCTGTTGAATTACGCACCCGTCCTCGCCTTGCTCAAAGACCGCGACGGGCTGGTCGAGGGCCTGCGCTTCCGCGACCAGGAAAGCGGCCAGGAACACGCCGTGGCGGCGCGCTGCGTTGTCAATGCGACCGGGCCGTTCTCAGACGGGGTGCGCCGGCTCGATGACCCGCGGGCCGAGCCCATGCTGGCCCCCAGCCAGGGCGTTCACCTGGTGCTCGACTCCTCCTTTCTGCCCGGTGACACCGCCATCATGGTCCCCCACACCCGCGATGGGCGTGTGATGTTTGCCATTCCCTGGCATGGCCACGCCCTGGTGGGCACCACCGATACTCCTATCTCCAACATCGCCATCGAACCGCGGCCGCAACCGGGAGAAATCGAGTTTATCCTCGAGACGGCGAGCGATTACCTGGCCAAACGCCCGCGGACCGAGGACATCCTGAGTGTCTTTACCGGCATCCGGCCACTGGTCAGCGCAGGAGGCGGGAGAAGGACGCCTCCCCCCGGCCCCCTCGCCTTGGGAAGGGGAGAGGGAGAGGGCTGGGCCAGAAACACGGCGAGCCTCTCGCGCGACCACACCATCGCCATTTCCAGCTCCGGCCTGCTCACCATCCTGGGAGGCAAGTGGACCACCTATCGAAAAATGGCCCAGGACGCCGTGGATCATGCGGTCGTCCTGGGGCGCCTGCCCGAGCGGCCATGCACTACTCGCGATTTGCGCATTCATGGATTTCACCCGGACACCCGGGACGCGCTGGGGGTTTATGGCTCGGACGCCGCGGCGATTCGGAGCCTCATGCAAGCCGACCCCGCCCTGGCCCAACCGTTGCATGCGGCCCTGGCCATTAACGGGGCGCAGGTGGGGTGGGCGGCGCGCGAGGAAATGGCCCGCACCCTCGACGATGTGCTGGCGCGACGCACCCGCGCATTATTCCTGAATGCCCGGGCGGCAATCGCAATGGCCCCAGCCGTGGCGCGGCTCATGGCGTCCGAGTTGGGCCAGGA
>DASYZB010000033.1 GCA_035946615.1 Verrucomicrobiia bacterium | reverse complement strand
CCCCCAGGACCTGGCCCAATCCCCACTGGCCCGCAGCTATCGTGAATTCGAAAGCCAGATCCTCACCTTCCTCCAACAAAAACACGCTGCTTGAAATGTGACTCAACAACCTACAATTTCAGAATTCAAGGACTCTAGACGCGCAACGCCCATGGATTCTTGGATTCTCCGATTGATTTTTGGGGGTTTCACCCTATTCTAATATGGAACACTTTCAGTCATATTGCCCGGCAGTCATGAACCTTTTATGAATAAAATTGGCGTTCTGCTTGTGGATGATCATACAGTGGTGCGGCAGGGGTTGCGGGCCTTGCTGAACTGTGAGGAGGATATCGAGGTGATTGGGGAAGCCGAAAATGGCCGCCAGGCCGTGATGCTGGCCCGAAAGACCCCACCCGACGTCGTCTTGATGGATGTCGCCATGCCGCTGCTCAATGGGCTGGAGGCAACCCGTCAGATTCTCAAATCGGTCCCCACCTGCAAGGTGCTGGTTCTGACGTCCTATGGCGATGATGAATGCGTCGAGCAGCTCATGCAGGCAGGCGCTGTTGGCTACCTGATCAAGCAAACCGCCGCCAATGATTTGTTAAAAGCCATCCGGGAAGTGCAGCGAGGCAATGCCTTCTTTAGCCCCTCGATCGCCAAACGCCTGCGCGACCATTGCCGCCAGGCCTTCACCACCGGCCAACCTGTCAAGCGGGGCAGTGAATTGACCTCCCGCGAAGCCGAGGTGCTGCAACTCATTGCTGAAGGCTTCTCCAACAAACAAATCGCCGCCGAGCTGCGCATCAGCATAAAAACCGTCGAGAAACACCGCCAGCAGGTCATGAACAAGCTCAATATTCATGATGTCGCCGGCTTGACCCGCTACGCCATCTCCAAAGGCATGGTCGAACGCAACGTGCCTGCTGTCGTTTAAAGCGCCATAACTCTCCTCGAGGTCCCCCTCAGAACTGTTCAGGGCTCTCAAACCGCCCCTGTGCTGCCATCTGCCCTTCCCCTGTTGGCCTGCTGCTGTAAAGCGAAAAAAGTTATTGAACTTTTATTCAGGATTAGTAGAATCGGGCTAACGACCGGGGGCATCCTTGTCTCGGGCGGCGCTGTTCAGAAAGTGAAACATCATGGAACGGTTCTCGATAGCCAAACGATCCTATGACAACTGCAAAGAAGACCGCTGTCGTCCTGGTTTATAAACGCGACAACCATCGGGATGAGGCGCTCGTCGCTCTTATCCAAAACCAACTCGACAGCGATGGCTGTTCGGTTTTCCTGGACCGCGATCTAACAATGGGGGTCGAATGGGCGCGGGAAATCGAGGCGCGTATCCGCTCCGCCGATGTGGTCATCCCGGTGCTTTCCGCCGATTCCATTCACAGTGAAATGCTCGGCTTCGAAGTCGAGACCGCCCATGAAGCATCCCAACTGCAAGCGGGCCGGCCTCGATTGCTTCCCGTCCGGCTAAATTATACCGGGCCATTGCCTGAACCCCTGTCGAGCATCCTCGACCCCATCCAGTACTTTCTCTGGGAAGGCGATCAGGATAATCTTGGCCTGGTTACGGAATTGGCCGAAGCGCTCAAGCATTTGCCTGAGCCTGAGACGCTCGCGCGTCCTGCCCACGCCAATGGCAGCGCTGCTCCCATCCCTTCTGCAGAAAAGCGCCCTCCCTCTCAAGCCGCAACGGCCAGGGCGCGCCCAGCGGCCCTGGAGGCCATTGGCGGCGCCGTGCCCCTGGACTCCCAGTTCTACATCACCCGGCCAGCCGATGGCGAACTCCGCGCGGCTATCTCCAAACGCGATAGTATCATTCTCATTAAAGGCGCGCGACAGATGGGAAAGACCTCACTGCTGGCGCGCGGACTGCAGTTCGCCCGCGAGCAGGGGACCCGGGCTGTCTCGACGGACCTGCAGAAGTTCAACGCCGCCGATTTCAAGACGGTCGATCACCTCTATCGCAGCATGGCAGAGTCCATCGCCGATCAACTGGAACTCAAGGCCGCCCCAGCCGACTCATGGGACGCGCGCCGCGGTCCCAACGCCAATTTCGAACGGTTCCTCCGCCGCGAGGTCCTGGACCAAACCAAGATGCCGCTGACCTGGGGCCTGGACGAAGTGGACCGGCTCTTTGTGACGCCCTTTGGAAGCGAGGTGTTCGGCCTGTTGCGTTCCTGGCACAATGAACGGGCGCTTGACCCCGCGGGGCCATGGTCGATGCTGACCATTGCCATTGCCTACGCTACCGAAGCGCATTTGTTCATCACGGACATTAACCAATCCCCATTCAATGTGGGCACGCGGCTGGATTTGGAAGATTTCACGTCGCTGCAGGTCGCCGAATTGAATCGCCGCTACCACAATCCAATCCGCTCGGAAGATGAGTTGAACCGCTTTTGCCGGCTGGTGGGCGGCCACCCGTACCTCGTCCGGCGCGGGCTGCACGAGTTGGCCACTCATAAGCACTCGTTCAATACTTTCGAGGAGATGGCCGCCAGGGACGAGGCCTTCTACGGCGACCACCTCCGCCGAATGCTGGTCCTGCTGGTTCGCGATACCGACCTGTGCCAGGTCATGCGCGGTGTCTTGAACAATGAACCCTGCCCAACTGCCGAGAGCTTTGACCGCCTCCGCAGCGCGGGTTTGGTTTTGGGACATATCCCCGAAGAGGCTCGGCCCCGCTGCCGACTCTACGCGATGTATCTTCGCAGGCATCTGCTCTAAACGTTTCTTTTTCTAAACTCGCCCCCAGCCTATGGCTAATGGCGCTGGCATCCTGAACAACTCGCCCACTGCAGTTGGCGCCGAGTTCTATGTGACCGGCGGCACCCTGCGGCCTGACGCGCCTTCGTACATCGAGCGCCAGGCCGACCAGAACCTGTGCCAGGGCTTGCTTGCCGGCGAATTCTGCTACGTCCTGACCTCGCGCCAGATGGGCAAATCTTCATTGATGGTGCGCGCCGTCAAACGCCTGCAACAAGAGGGAGCGGCTGTGGCGGTGCTGGACCTCACGGCCATCGGCCAGAATCTCACTCTCGAGCAGTGGTATGACGGGCTGCTCTCACGCCTGGGCCGGCAATTGGGGCTTGAAGATGAACTGCTGGCTTTCGCAGAGGCCCATCCAGCATCGAGCCCGCTGCAGCGTTGGATCATGGCCATCGAAACTGTCGCCCTCCCACGCGTTGCCGCAAAGCTCGTGATCTTCATCGACGAAATCGACATCGTGCGCAGCCTGCCCTTTTCTTCCGACGAATTCTTCGCTGCCATCCGCGAGTGTTACAACCGCCGTTCACGCGACTCGGCTTTCGCGCGCCTGGGCTTCGGGTTGCTGGGCGTGGCCACGCCCACAGACCTCATTCGCGATACGCGCATGACCCCTTTCAATATAGGGCGCCGCATCGAGCTCAACGATTTCACCCCGCAAGAAGCCGCTCCCCTGGCGCGCGGGTTGGGAACCGATCCCCGCCTCGGAGAGGAATTACTCGAACGGGTGATGCACTGGACCGGAGGCCATCCGTATCTCACCCAGCGCCTTTGCCGGTCCTTGGCGGAGGTTCTCTCCACACCCAGGTTCGAACCGGCTTCCGGCACGGTTGCTCCGCCGCTCCTTCCACGGCCCCGCACGGTGGACCTCCTGGCCCATCATCTGTTCCTCTCCCGCCAGGCCCGCGACCGCGACGATAATCTGATCTTTGTCCGCGAACGCATCCTGCGCAGCGAAGGGGATGTGGCGGGCCTGCTCTATTTATACCGCAAGGTCCACGAAGGCCAGCGGGTCCCCGATGACGAGACCAATCCGAAGGTGAGCATTTTACGCCTCTCGGGCGTGACCCGCGGGGTCAATGGTTATTTGCAGGTCCGTAACCGGGTTTATCGCCAGGTCTTCGACCCGTTTTGGGTCCAGACCAATATGCCCGAGGCCGAGGTGCGCCGCCAGCGCAGGGCCACACGCAGGGGCATGCTCGTGGGCTTCGCCGCCGCCGTCGTTCTGTTGCTGGCCTATCTGTTCTTTGGGCCTGTATTTGCCGGCTATCGCGATAATCGCCTGGCCCAGCGCACCGCGCGCGAATTGCAAGCGGCTTACCGCAATATCCAGGATTACCAGGACAATTTCGAAGATACCTTCAACATCGGGCTCGGGGGCACAACGGTGCCCGTCAAAGGTTCCGGTTCGCTCGTGTTCCAAGCGCCCGACAAATTGAACCTCGCGCTGCGCAGCGAATTCAACTCGCCTGAGTCTGAAATCCGGCTGGTGAGCGATGGCCGCCGGCGCTGGGCTTATGCCCCCAGGCTCAATCAATACGAGGTTTTGACTCCCATCACCAATGGCCTGCCATTCGACGTGCCCCCTCCTCTCAGGACCGCCGTTGGCCCGGTCCGCCTCCTCCCTCTTTACCGCTTGCTCCTGGCCCCGCCTGGCGGAGATGACTTCTTGCTTCAGACCCGCAACCTTCGCATCGGCCCGCGTTCGGACTGGCAAGGCCAGCCCGTGCGCCTTTTATACTGGGAGCAACTCCCGGGACAGCTTTTGGAACGCGCAGGCATCACGAACATCGCCGCAAGCCGAACGTTGATTCCCGTCACGGCCTGGGTCAACCGGACCAATCATCTGATCGTCCAGCTCCGAATGGACCTGTCGGCCTGGTCGAAGGAATTATTCGGGGATGCCTCGGCAGTCCCCGTCACCAGCGTCATCCTAACCGAGGCGCATACTGCCATACGCGCCCCAACCCAGCCGGCTTCGAGCGGACGCTTCCATTTTACGCCCCGCGTTGAAGACCACCAGGTCTCGCAGCTCGCCATTCCTTCCCCGGACCTGACGGCGCTGGCTTCGGCCAGGCGCCTGTTTGCCAGGCTGATTCCGCCCCGTTTAGCCGAAGCTCAGCGCAACCTGATCGATCTGACCGGCTATTACAACGCTGCCCTGGTCCAAACGTGGCATTCCGGCCCGGGCATGATGAGCAGCAACAGCCTCGACATCCTTCCCAGCGGCCTGTTGCAGTTGGGTGGAGTGGTTTTTGATGTGCGCGGCATCGTCCAGCTTTCCGGACGCGAGTTGGAGCGGGTCCGGTCCCAGTACCCGCAGCAAATTACCGGCATGAAAATCGATCAAACCTGCCACCGGCTCCATTTCCTTCATGCCTGCGGCTGGCAGGAGCGCGAGCATGTCCAGGTCGGCAGTTACGTCCTCCACTACGCCGACGCCCGCCAGCAATCCATCCCGATTGTTTATGGCGAAGATGTCCGCGATTGGAACTCGACTTTGGACCCATCGACGCAACTCAAAAACAGTTCGGTTGTGTGGAGCGCTACCAACAGCGCCGGCTTGTACGTCCGGCTCTTTAAGACCACCTGGGTCAATCCCACCCCCGACAACCCCATCGCTACCCTGGACTATGTCTCGACCATGAGCGAGGCTGCGCCGTTCTTGATTGCCATCACGGCTGAGGAGTAGAATTACGCGCATGCTTGTGTATCTATGGCTGGCTCTGGGCGGGGCCCTGGGCACAATGGCCCGCTACGGCCTCAACGGGCTCATCTCGCACCGCTTTGGCCAGACCTTCCCCGTCGGCACCCTGGTGATTAATGTCACCGGCTCGTTCGCCATCGGCCTGTTCGCTGAACTCACCGCGCCAGAAAGCCGCGCGCTGGTCTCGCCGGCCTTTCGAACTTTCTTCATGGTTGGGGTCTGCGGCGGGTTCACCACCTTTTCTTCGTTCAGCCTGCAAACCTTCAACCTGGCTCAGGACAAAGAATGGCTCTATGCTTCCCTGAACATTCTGCTGAGCGTGGCGCTGTGCCTATTCGCGGTTTGGCTGGGGCACGTCATCGCCCTGAGAATTCACCCAATGAAAGGCTCATAAAATGAACCTGCCCCAGGATGCGATGTTGTTGCGGATTTTTATCGGCGAGAGCGACCGCTGGCATCACAAGCCGCTCTACGAGGCCATCGTTCTCAAGGCGCGCGAAATGCGCCTGGCCGGCGCCACCGTCCTGCGCGGGCCGATGGGCTTTGGCAAATCCAGCCGCCTCCACACCGCCAAAATCCTGCGCCTTTCCTTTGACCTCCCCCTGGTCATTGAAATTGTCGATGCCGAAGAGAACCTGCGCCTGTTCCTCCCCTGCCTCGATGAGATGATGAAGGGCGGGCTGGTTACTTTGGAAAAGGTCAAGGTGATTCATTATCGCGCCGGACAGGAGCCCGCCGCCACAACCCAAGTTTGATAGGGGGAAACAGGAGAGCACAGAGAAAACAGAGGCGCTGAGAATCCTGCAAGAGCTGCGTGCAATGAAAAATGTAAAATGCTCAATGCACAATTCTCAATCAGGGTTTCTCGCACATCACAAAAGTGTTTCAAGAATCTCCGTTCTCTCCGTTTCCTCCTGTTCCTTTCTGCATGTTTACCTCTCAGCGCCCTCATCCTCATAACAGCAGGCGATTGGCCCACGCAGCCAGCAATCCGCCTAATAGCGGCGCAAGCACCGGCACCCACGCGTAGCCCCAGTCGTTGTCCCGTTTGCCTGGGACAGGCAGAAACGCGTGCGCCAGGCGCGGCCCGAGGTCACGAGCCGGATTGATCGCATAGCCAGTCACTCCGCCCAGGGACAGGCCGATGGCGAAAACCAGCAGGCCAACCGGCAGGGCGCCTAGGGTCCCCAAGCCAATGGTCACTTCGCTTCCCGCGCCGAAAAAGGGCAGCTTGAGCTTGGCGTCGGTCATCAGGAACACAGGGAAGACAAGGAGAAAGGTCCCGCTCAACTCGCAGAAAAAGGCCTGCGGCACATTGCGTATGTTTGGCCGGGTGCAAAAGCACGCCAGCTTTGCGTTGGCGTCTTCGGTCAGCTTGAAATGCTCGCGGTAGAAGAAATAGACCCAGGCCCCGCCCACGATTGCCCCCAGCAATTGCGCCGCCATGTAGCCGGCCACCTTGCCCCATGCGAATTTCCCCGCCGCCGCCATCGCCAGGGTGACAGCGGGGTTTAGATGCGCGCCGCTGAAGGACTGCGCGCAAAACACCCCAATGAAAACCGCGAACGCCCACCCGGCGGTGATGACAATCCAGCCCGAGTTATTCCCGTTGGTGCGCGCCAGCACGACGTTGGCCACAACCCCGTTGCCGAAGGTGACCAGCAGGGCGGTGCCGATGAATTCCGCGAGGTATGCATTCATATAGATGGACGGGGCCAATGACAGAGTGTAGGCGACGACGTAATCCCAGGTGGTTTTCGGCGGCTTGGACCCAGACCCAGCCGCGGGTTCAAACCCCGTAGGGGTAACCTGTTTCTAGTACCCGTCCCGTGATCAGCGTTTGCGTTGAGAGGATTAGAAAGGGCGGGGGAGCTACCCTGGGAAAAATGTCGCGCAGCCGAGCCAACCTCGGAGAGGTTGCGCCCGTTCAACGGATCTTCGACTCCGCCGACCATCAGAGGCGGGCAATCAAGCTCTTTGCAGATGGCCCCGAGGTACGGGTGCTTCATTGAACATCGAGTATTCGCTATTTTTCATTGTTCATTGCGGCCAGAGGGAGCAAGGGTTTTGGCAGGTCGAGGCGAGGAGCAACCGCGCCAGCACTACGGAAAGGGAGCCCATCCCTGGTTATGGGGTTGATGGTCGTTGTTCCAGCGCCTGGCGACCAACGAATTCCTCAGATCGAATAAATCGCTGGCTCGCAGGTTCTCAACGTGCCCGTCGCAAAAGCCTATGTTCCATCGGCCTTCATGACGCTTTGCGATTGCAATCACAGCCGGATCATTTGCAGGCATACCCCGGACCTCGCGATCAAAACCGGGATCGAAAGCTTCACTCAGAATGAAACTGCCCCTGGGCGGCTCGTTGTAATCAGACGCGCTGGCATTAAGGGGGACAGGCCACAGAACAGCATCGCCAAGCGCAATCATATCGCTGGGATTTCTTACGGCTGTTTCTGGAAGGGGTTTATAGATCACACCTGTTGGAGGATTCTGAAAAACAGAACCACCTAAACCGGGCCCGGCTGCTCCGCCATAATTGTACCCATAGCTTCCAATCCACGCCATGCGCGACGTGTTGTAAGAATTAGGAGTGCTTAAGAATATGCCTTGAACGCGATTGTAACCAGGGCATGCATAGACGCTCTGTCGAGGGCCTGTCCAGACCCCATCTCCAGGACCTGAATTAGTGTAGTTGTTTGCAGGCCATGAGACGCTCACGTAAGGCTTGATTTGGGTCATCCATGGCATGTCGTACCCCGGGTAAGCATGGTCCTCCTGCACATACATGCTCATGCCGATCATGATTTGATGCAAATTGCTCCGGCAGGCGATGGAGTCTGCCTTTGACCGAGCCCGCGCCAGCCCCGGCAACAGCATCGCCGCCAGAATGGCGATGATGGCAATGACCACCAGCAGCTCGATCAACGTAAATCCCGGGCCGCTGGTTTCGCCTGGGCCAGATGCGGGAATGGAGCCTAACCTCGTGGCGGGTCCGAAGCCTTTTCCGGGCACAGCGATTGACCGGAGCCGGTTCATAAGCCAGTCTGAAAAGCAGTATCGCCCTGAGGAAGGTAAAGTCAATGGCCGAAAAGTGTTTCAAAGTAATCGGTTAGTGACGGCGGGCGCTGCCGCCTAAAGGCGGCGTTCCGCGCGTCCGGAACGCCGGCTTCAGCCGGCAGCCCCGTAGTCACTGAGGCATTACGTCTCAAAAATCTCCGTTCTCTCCGTTTCCTCCTGTTCCTTTCTGGGGACAGGGGGGTAAAAATCCCTCGGCGATTTTGTTGAACGTCTCGATTTGCAGGCGCTGCCACGGCTCGTCCTGGCCCAACTCGGACGCCATGAGCCGCGCCACGGCTGGGGCCATTGCGATTGCCGCCCGGGCATTCAGGAATAATGCGCGGGTGCGTCGCGCCAGCACATCGTCGAGGGTGCGGGCCATTTCCTCGCGCGCCGCCCAC